>CAZVUF010000155.1:0-6749 GCA_964629355.1 uncultured Pirellulales bacterium
GCTATGTTCAGGGTGGCCGAGTCTTGGCAGATGCGTACGTTGGGGGATTGGTCGGTTCGAATCTGGAAGGAACCATCTCAAACTGCTACGCAACATGCGATGTTGCATTGGCGGAAGAGCGCTGGTTAAGACCTATCGATGACCCGAATATCCCGGTTATAAGTGTCGGTTTCTCTTTCGGCGGTTTAGTAGGATATAGCCGGGGCTGGATATACGACTGCTATGCAGCAGGAAGCGTCCAAGGAGCTCGGGCATCCGGGGGATTAGTAGGAAGAAACGATAGCGACATTTTCAACCCAGAGTCGGATATTGGGTTGATATCCGGCAGCTATGCGACAGGTGACGTTTACGGCGATGAAGATGTTGGCGGACTTGTAGGAAACAATAGTGGTGAAATTCACCAATGCCGCGCTTTTGGTAACGTCTCAGGATTGAAGGGTGTGGGTGGACTTGTGGGCGATATGACCATGGATGAGGGCAGTATCAGTGACAGCTACGCGACCGGCGATGTTTCCGGCAACGAACAGGTCGGTGGACTTGTGGGATATAGCAATGGCTCCATCCAAGACAGCTATGCCATCAGCGAGGTTTCGGGAACTATATATGTTGGGGGGCTGGCAGGATTCAACGGCTCTGGTACGATCAATTGCAGCTATGCTGGTGGCAAGGTCTCCGGCATTGAGAATGTCGGTGGGTTGGTAGGAAGGAATGGCAAGGGTACGATTTATTGCAGCTATGCCCTTGGTGGAGTTTTGGGAACGGAATACGTCGGTGGACTGGCAGGCACTAACTTCAAAACTATCCATTGCAGCTATTCGGCCGGTGCAGTATCTGGCATTCAGAAAGTTGGTGGCTTGGTGGGAGATAATTGGGGTGACGGTACAGTAACCTCATGTCTCTGGGATATTGAGACGAGCGGACTGATTAATATGTGTGGAATTGAGAGCAGCGGTGCTACTGGCTGTGACGATTCCGATGGAAAAACCACAATCGAGATGCAAACAGAAAGCACGTTCCTGGACGCCGGTTGGGACTTCGTGGGCGAGACGGCAAATGGCACGGAAGACATCTGGTGGATTCTCGAAGGCCAGGGCTATCCCCGTCTGTGGTGGGAGTTAATTGGAGAATAACTTACAGAGTCAATAGACAACTCGGAAATCATTATTCTTGATGTTCGATTCTCGACGAGTATCAAGCATCTTCTTGTTATTCTACTTTCCGACTGGCGAAAATTTGTCGCCGACAAGACAATGGTTAGGTATTTCTAATCCTCCCTAAATTAAACCATAACTTCGAATCCGGCATCCTTGACTATTTCGCCGCGGACTGTATACTATCCACCCAATATAATTACTCAGTACGATATACGAAATACAATACACGCAATACGATTGTAAATATGAAACTTATTGCACGAAAATCTCGTCTAAAGGGAATGGTAACCATCCCAGCTTCAAAGTCGCATACCATCCGGGCGGTGGTGATTGCATCGCTTGCATCCGGTCAAAGTTCCATACGTAAACCGCTCGAATCTGGCGATACAACAGCGGTCGTAAATTGCTACCGCGCCCTCGGTGCCCAAATCGATACTTCCGACCCAACTTTATGGAAAGTAATTGGCACGGGTGGTCAAATAATTCCGCCGAAAGAAACTATAGATGTGCTTAACTCCGGCACTACGCTGCGCATTGCAATGGGTTCGGCTGCACTGGCACAGCCGGGCCAGACTACAACATTCACCGGCGATGAGCAAATCCAGTCCCGCCCCATCGGGCCTCTTATGCAGTCACTGGAAGACTTGGGAGCAAAATGTAAGAGCCTAAAAAATAACGGCAAAGCCCCCCTTCAGGTAACAGGCCAGTTAAAAGGCGGAAAAACCTCCATCGCAGCATCTACCAGTCAGTACGTATCCAGTTTAGTTCTCTGTACGCCGCTTGTGGAAAAGGACAGCGAAATAGATGTCACGCTGCTCCATGAGCCGGATTACGTACAGATGACACTCGACTGGCTCAATAAACAGGGCATCGAGTATGAAAACGAGAATATGCGCAGATTCAAAGTCAAAGGGCAACAAAACTATAAAGCCTTCGATGACACAGTTGCCGCCGATTTTTCAAGCGCCACATTTTTCCTGTGTGCTGCGGCACTCATGGGAGATGAGGTTACACTGCTCGGCCTGGACTTCTCAGACAGTCAGCCGGATAAAGCTGTCATCGATTATTTAAGAGAGATGGGAGCTAATATCACTATTAGTGCCGACTCCATAACAGTTAAAGCTGCAACATTGCGGGGTATCGAGATAGATATGAACAGAACACCGGATGCACTGCCGGCTATGGCTGTTACCGCCTCTTTTGCCGAAGGGGAAACTCGCCTTGTAAACGTGCCGCAAGCACGAACCAAAGAGACCGACCGAATCAAGTGTATGGCTGAGGAGCTAAAAAAACTATCGGTGGATGTTGAAGAGCTGCCGGACGGCCTTATAATACGTCCCGGCAGGCCTAGACGAGCAAAACTTGACGGTAGAAGCGACCACCGAATCGTAATGGCCCTGTCATTGGCAGGTTTGTGCCTGGAAGATCGATGTATAATTGATACCGCTGAAGCAATGAACGTCACTTTTCCTCAGTTCGTTGAGCTAATGCGAAATTTGGGCGCTGATATGGTAATAACCAAATGACACGCTCAAACCTCAACGCACGTCGAGTATTAAACATTGACTTCGACCGGCTTATCCAACTTTTTCAAAAATTTAATCGGAGAACTCTATAGGAATTATGTTAGAAAAAAGGTTTGACATAGAAAAAAATCAAATAATCCTGCACTCACAGGGGACTATCTGCACAACGGCCAACGAGCTTGTTCACAGTGACGTTTTCAAACAGGTCGTGAACAATTTCTGCGACCATCTTTACCAACATGACAGCCCGCTTATCCTGCCGTTCAAATGCTTTTACGAAGCCGATAAATCCTGGGATACAGTCATAAACCTTCTATGCGCTCTCGTTGACCATACCCTTGAGGAAACAGCGCAAATACTGCCAAACACAGAGAAGTTTCTCCAACCTTCCGAACGCACGATTTTACATGAGTTCGTCGAGAAGCTGTACGATTTCTGGCGGTCGTTTGACCGGTTTATGGTTCTGCATTCCGAGCCCGGCAAGAGCCGGTTCGATAAGAGGCCGTATCGTTCATTCAACATGACTGTTGAAACACTCACGCACACTGTTCGCGGCACGTATCGTGACATTTGCGAGAGCATCACCGGCGACCACCCACGGGTCTATAGACAGGTTTCTGCAGGCTGCGACATCGGTCTTATTGCTGTGCAGAAAAGTTCAAGACTTCCCGATGAATACCAAAATATTCTGAAAAACATCCCGTTTATCAGACAGGTCTGGATAACTCCGCCAATGATTATCGATCCGCCTATGAACAAGCGCACCGGACAGTTCATTAAAGTGGATATCAATCCCCTGGAGATGTTACATCCGGATAAATACAAATGGCTCTGTTACCCGGCTCAGGTCGGCCCGGTCACTGTTTTTGTCTATTTCCATCAGCGGTTTATAGACCTCGGCTGTGCGATGGCAAACCTTTTTGAGCTTGCCACGGATGAGCAGATTGCAGCCGGTCCGGATGCAATATATCTCTACGGTGTTGCTCCCGACAAAATGGCTTGTTTCGGCGAATTACCGACGGTTTTTCATGACGACGAGAAAAACAATCTTCTCATCGCTGCTGTTCCAGCAGAGGACCGTTTCGGCTACTTCGGGTACCTGAAAAAAATGATACTTACCCTTCACAACATCGTTATGATAAAACGCCGGCGTATGCCCTATCACGGTGCCATGATTCATATCTCCTTGAAGAGCGGCTCCGGCGCCACGCTGGTCATCATCGGCGACACAGCAACCGGAAAATCTGAATCCATTGAGGCCTTCCGTACGCTCGGCAAAGACCAAATCAGAGAACTAAAAATCATCGCCGATGATATGGGTTCTCTTGAAGTTAAATCTGATGGCAGCATCATGGGTTATGGAACTGAAATAGGAGCCTTCGTCCGGCTGGATGACTTGCAGCAAGGATACGCCTTCGAGCAAATCGACCGGGCAATAATAATGAGCCCACAGAAAATTAACGCCCGCGTTGTCCTGCCTGTCACAACCCTTCACGAGGTTCTGCGAGGTTCTCCGGTGGATTTTCTATTGTATGCCAACAATTACGAACAGGTTGATACATATCATCCCATTCTTGAATGGTTCAATACACCTGAACAGGCGCTGATTATTTTCCGCGAAGGAGCAGCTATGGCAAAAGGTACAACCACATCCACAGGCTTAGTTCATAGCTACTTCGCAAATATCTTTGGACCACCTCAATACCGCCAAGAGCACGACCAGCTTGCTGAAGAGCTTTTCAACGCAGCTTTTAAGGCAGGACTGCTTGTCGGCCAATTACGAACCAGGCTCGGAATTCCAGGCTATGAGACTGAGGGGCCGTTACAGGCTGCAAAAGCCCTTCTGGAAGCTATCTCAAAACGGAAATCAAACAACACTTGAGAAACTTTGAACTTGCAGTTGGCCGGTTAAAAGGATAAAATCCCCACGCTGATAATTATGTCTTTTCGAAAGGATAGTAAACGATGATAGGTTGTCACTTCGGACGCTGTTTTCAGGTAACGGTTGCAGGCGGCTCGTACCAGGAAGGCTTAACAAGTGTAATTCAAGGTGTTCCGCCCGGCATACTTTTGACCGAGCAGGAAGTCTATGGAGATTTGCTTCTGCGAAAGCCCGGTGCGGATGAATTAAGCAGCCCTCGCAAAGAGCCGGACCTGCCGATAATCTACTCCGGTATAAATGCAGCAGATACAATCGAAAACGCAGGTAACAAAAACCATACTAACGGCACGCCGCTAACTATCCTTATTCCCAACTTAGACCGCCATTTCATTCATATCAAGCAATACCAGGATACCAATCGCACGCCTCGCCCGGGCCATGCATCTTACGCATCATTTATAAAGTACGGCCCCGACGATGATGCCATCGGAGCCGGCATCTTCAGCGGACGTTATACTTCTACCATTGTAGCCGCCGGTTATGTTGCTAAGAAAGTCCTTAAGAAATGCGGCATCGAGGTGTTTGCTTACGCAAAGGAAATTGCCAGCGTACGATGTGGCGATGTTCCTCATAGCAGGGCCCTAAAGTACACGAACGACTACAAAAAAATGCGGCGTGACCTCGATCCATTTTACCAGGAAGTCTACGTTAAGGGTCGTATCACGATGGATATGAGGTTCCTGCAAAAAGTTGCGGTTCTGGCCGAGATCGAAAAAGAAATCGACGCCATTCGTGACAAAGCACCCAGGCTAAGTCAGAAACAAGTTCAGGAAAAATACAACGTCCACCATGTTGTGAACTGCCCCGATATCAATACCGCCCAGGAAATGGTTGATGCGTGTAATCGGATTTCTGCAACGGGTGATTCGGCCGGTGGTGTTGTTGAAGTCGTTGTAACGGGCGTCCCCACAGGGCTTGGCGAGCCGGTCTTTTGTAAACTCGATGCCGAGCTGGGCAGGATGCTCGGTATCGGCGCCGTCAAGGGCGTTGAGGTCGGTGCAGGCTTCGCAGTTAAAGATATGACGGGCAGCCAAAATAACGACCAAATGCGCAACGAGAACGGCAAGGTCACTTTCCTGTCGAATAACGCCGGTGGAATTACAGGAGGACTATCCACGGGACAGCCTATCATTGTCAGGCTCGCAGTTAAGCCCACATCCACAATTGATAAACCGCAGAAAACAATTGACAAATACACCCTGGAAAACAAAGAACTGGCAGCTATCACAAGGCGGGACCCTACCATCGTGGCTCGAATATGGCCTGTCGCGGAGAACTATACAGCGATGGTAATACTCGACTATCTGCTTATGCACTACGGGTATCAAACCTTAAAGAACAAAATGGAATAAAAAAAGCCCCACGTAAAACGTAGGGCTTTTGGTTTCTTTCGTAATTACTAAGGAAAGGACGAAAGAATCATCGGACGCGGTGGTGAATAAATGGTCTCATTGTTGTATATATCGCGTGCCTTGACTTGAAATCGCAGATACTGATTTATTCTGCCAACATTGACAGTCCAGGTTGGCTCAGTTATCCAACCACTACTAAAGCCACTTGGCCAAATCCCGGGCTTATCCAGGCACTCAAAGTAATATTCCACGCCGCCACTTGGATCAGTGGCTACTACCGCTGTCATTGTAGCATAGTAATCTAAAGACCCGGCGCCGCCGTTTATCTCCGTAGGCAAACCATTCGGGTCAAACTGCATCGGATTAGGCGTCGGTGGAGTCGTATCCGGAGCAGGAGGTGTCGTTATATAAACTATCGCCGACCAGAGGGTTTCATTATGTCTGGCTGACCGGTCCCTGGCCTTGACCTGGTAACCATACGTAGTATTATAGTTGAGATCAGTATCTACAAAGTTCGGCTCACTAATCCAGCCACTATCGTGCCCACCAATAGTTACGTTCTTAAAGTAATACTCAACGCCGTTTTCATCATAGGCGATAGAAGAAGTCACTAAAACCGAAGTCGGCGTAATCCCCTGGGCAGACTGTATGTATGGAGCCGGCGCAGGCGGCGTAACATCTTCCGTGCCGGCATAACTGACGACAGACCAGTCAGTTTCATTGCCTAATTCATCACGTGCCTTTACCCTGTAACCATATCTGACACCGAGTTCAA
>CAZVUF010000156.1:0-6739 GCA_964629355.1 uncultured Pirellulales bacterium
CGAGTAAGGCCAGGATTTGTCTGCTTCGCTCCACTTCCATTCAGCCGGGATGCCCGTACTGATAACGCTCCACGTATATAGAATGCCGAGGGCAAGATTAATGCCCATCCCCGCAAACGCAACACGCCAGCCGTAATTTTTGACTTCCAGTGACGCTACCGGTGTTTCCTGGCTCACTTATCTTTTCCTTTACTGTGAAAAGACCGGACGTGTGTTGAAAAAAACACACGACCGGTTTGTAATTTTAATTAAGGTAAAGTTATTGCCCCCGACTTTTGATTAATGCCTCGACTACGTGTGGGTCTGCAAGTGTAGTAATATCGCCAAGATTTTTCGTATCTTTCTCAGCTATCTTGCGTAGGATACGCCGCATAATTTTGCCTGAGCGGGTTTTCGGGAGTGACGGAGCAAACTGGATAGCTTCAGGTGTGGCGATGGGCCCGATTTCCTTTCGTACATGCTTAACAAGCTCAGCCTTAAGCTCTTCACTTTCCTTGACACCATCTTTAAGTGTAACGAAGGCATATAGAGCCTGTCCTTTAATCTCATGCGGTATCGGCACAACCGCAGCCTCGGCAACCTTTTCATGGCTGACAAGGGCGCTTTCGACCTCGGCGGTGCCGATACGATGGCCGGATACGTTGACGACATCGTCGATTCTGCCCATCAGCCAATAGTCATCGTCCTCGTCGATGCGACAGCCATCACCGGTGAAATAAACATTATCGAACATAGTGAAGTATGTATCAATAAACCTCGGATGGTCTCCCCACATCGTGCGGGCCATTCCGGGCCACGGCTTGCGTATGCAGAGTTTGCCTCCTTCGTTTATATCGCACTGTGTGCCGTCATCGCGCAAGATAACAGGATCAACACCAAAGAAAGGCCGAGATGCGCTGCCGGGTTTTAACGTATGGGCGCCCGGCAGAGGTGTAATCAGAATTCCGCCTGTTTCCGTCTGCCACCATGTATCCACAATCGGACAACGATTGCGCCCGATTTTCTCGTAATACCACATCCAGGCCTCAGGATTTATAGGCTCACCAACTGAACCCAGCACACGCAGGGAATTTAGCTTGTACTTGGCAGGCCATTCATCGCCGAGACGCATCAGAGCGCGGATAGCCGTAGGAGCCGTGTAAAAAACGGCGACGCCGAATTTGTCACAAATCTGCCAAAATCGACCGGCATCAGGATATGTAGGAACCCCTTCAAACATCAACGAGGTGGCGCCGTTTGCCAGCGGGCCATAGACGATATAACTGTGCCCTGTCACCCAGCCTATGTCGGCAGTGCACCAGTAGATATCATTGTCATGGATGTCAAAAATAATTTTATGACTGATAGCGACATGTAATAAGTATCCGCCGGTCGTATGGGCGACACCCTTGGGCTTGCCGGTAGAGCCGGATGTGTAGAGAATGAACAGCATGTCTTCGGCATTCATTCGTTCAGCTTCGCACTTGTCGGAGGCCTTAGCCATCTCTTCGTGATACCAGATGTCCCTGTCTTTTTTCATATCACATGGGTCGTCGGTAATCTTGACCACAATGACACTTTCGACTGTAGGAGTATTCTTCAATGCCTCATCGGCGATGTTCTTAAGCTGGATGTGTTTGCCAGCACGCAGTGAAATATTGGAAGTGATAAGCATTTTGCAGTCGGAATCGTTAATACGGTCCTTGATGGCATCTGCACTGAATCCGCCAAAAATAACCGAGTGAATCGCGCCGATGCGGGCACAGGCAAGCATCGCCACAGGAAGCTCCGGAATCATTGGCATATAAATAGCAACGCGGTCGCCCTTTTTGATTCCCTTGGATTTCAAAACATTGGCGAACTTACAAACTTGTTTGTGCAGTTCCTTATAGGTAATCTTCTTAACCGCGTTATCAGCTTCACCTTGCCATAGTATTGCTGTTTTATCAGCAATTGGAGTATTAAGATGGCGATCAAGACAGTTATACGCAACGTTTAACTGGCCGTCGGCGAACCATGTGTGCTCAATCTTGCGATTTTTGGTATCCCAGGTGTACTCTAAAGTTTTTGTCGGTTCCCTGAACCAGGTTAAATTCTTTGCCTGCTCAAGCCAGAAACTATCCGGGTCATTAATAGATTGTTCCCACATTTTCTGATACTGCTCACAGCTCTTAATATGAGCCTTGGTTTTGATTGAAGCCGGCGGTGGAAACGAACGCACCTCAGTTATAAGTGAATCAATAGCTTTTTGTGTCTGTACCATAACTCTCTCCTTATTTCTAATTTATAAGCACAGTTTTACTACATATTCCAGGTAAAAATAATAAAGTCATTAGATTATACAATTAGTCCTAAGAATTCAATTGAAAAGTTCAAAAATCGCGGTTTTCAATTTGTATATATTCTTTCAGAATTTATACTTCAAGCTCAAACCGGTATATGCTACATTATGGTCGCAGACCGAATCCTCCATCGATATTTGATAATAAACACCCGGCAAAAAAGTAATATTATCCGTGATTTTCAATTTTGTGGATATGCCAAAGGTAGCATACGACCAGTCGTGTTCCGCCCCACCAAGGCCATCGGTATAGGCCAGCTCACCAGATAAACGCAGTGGCTCTGCGTTTTCCAGTGCCTTCAAGTCATAGCCGAGTATGAAGCGATGCACTCCGCCTGGCGGAATATCGGCACCGCTTTGCTTCGTGTAATTTTCTCCCGCAGCGTACTCATAATGAGCGATGTAGCTCGGAGTGAAACCTTGCGGCAAAATATTCGGCCAGGAAAAGGCAAATATCCACTCCCAGGTTGTATAAGCTCTCTTTCGGTCCAGGCCAGGGTAATATTCATATTCAGTACCAAGATTAAAGTTCATCATGTAGGGCGTATCTTCGAAAACCGTGCCTTTATAGTACGGTCTGAAATCAAATCTTTGCATGTCAACGTAACCGCTTCCGATGGCATTACGATGAATAACTTCGAAGCCAAAACCTGTACCCCAAAAGTCAAGGTCGATAGACTTAAACAGCGCACCGTGTGAGCCATATGCCTCGACGCCTTTGCTCAACCATTTGCTCAGGTAAGTCAGATCGAAAGTAACTCCTAACTCCTTTTCCTGGGATTGAGTCCGACTCGCAGCCAATAATATGATAACGGCGATAAACAAAAACCTTCTTTTCACAATTATTCTCCTTACAAGTCTTCTGCTTTACCTGTTCCCCACGAAAAGACTATCTTTATGCTTCCAGCTATAAGAAAAAAAGAGAAAGCATTATACAAAAAAGCTCAATATCTTCAAGGGTAAGTTGTTTTTTTGGCGAACTGCTGAACTGTGGGTGCATCGACAATTTCAGGCATGTACCCACAGGCGATGAGTGATTAGGACTCGGTGAATCGGTGAATTAGCGAATCAGGGAATTAGCAAATTGGTGAGTTGGTAAACTGGTGAATCACCAGTTATTGCTCACGGGCGATGAATTAAACCAAGTATTACTTATGATTTTAGACACAAGGTCTTTATTCGTTAGATTCAATGTCCGAACTTATTTCTGCGTCTTTGACAGCCATGGAAAGTCTCTTGTCTGCACAGGTTTTTGGCAAACTAATGCAGAAATTGTTTCCTATGCCGCTTTCCGGCTTTTCCATCCATACCCACCCGCCGTGCAGTTCTATTATTTTTTTGGCTATCGACAGGCTCAAAGTCCTATCCTGCTCTGGACGCCAACCAGACTGCTCTTTAATCCACTCAAAACAGTTCAAAACCTTGTTCATCTTACAGCTTTCGATACTTGGTCCATCATTGTGTATCTCTACAATAACTTTATTGCTGCTGTCTTTTAAAAACACTTCTATATGACCTTTTACAAGGGTTAAATCTATGGAATTACCAATCAGATCGGTCAAAGCCTGTTTCATCCTGTCACGATCGCCGTTGACAATAATTTCTGCATCGGGAATAATACCCTTCAGTTCAATATCTTTTCGTTCTGCAAAGGTAGTCAAAGCATCCACAACTTCCGAAACCATCTCGCTGAGGTTAAGTTCGGTTGACTGTAATTTCATTTTGCCCGTCTCTATCAGTGAAATATCCAGAAGATCATTAATAATTCTTCTTGTAGCATCGAGATCTTCCCAAACATCGTTTAGCTGCGCCCGGCTGTCTAATATATTTTCATCTGACAACAATCTCCTCAACGTTTCTGAAACCTTAATAACCAATTCATCTTTTAGTTGACACCGCTCTTTCAATTTGAGGTTTGTCCTTCTCAGCTCATCTTCTACAAGAACGCGTTCGGTTATATCTCGAATAGTTCCGACAACTGCAATTTTGTCTCCGTTTGTGTCTTTAATGATTGATCTTGCAAGAGAAACTGGGAATATACTTCCGTCTTTTCGTATGTGATAAAAACCAACTTCCCAGGTGTCCCCAATACCTTGTGTTCTAAAAACCGACCTCGTATTGGCCGTTTTAAGGCTTGCCAACCAGAGAACACTGCTGTTTTTTCCCAGTATTTCCTCCCTCTTATATCCATATGTATCACAGAAGGCTTTATTTACGAAGGTAATCTTATCTTCCATATCAGTGATATAAACACTGTCAACGGAGCTCATAATAGCTCCGGATAGTAATTGCAGATTCTCTTCGGCTCTTTTGTGGCTGATAGCATTCTCAATGGTTATGGGAAGCGCCTTAAGATAGCCTCTTTCTATGTCCTTTGCCAGATAATCATAAGAACCAGCCCTCCATGCTTTAACTGCTATTTCCTCATTGCCGGTCCCGGTAACAACTACAACAGGGGTATTCTTAACCAAATCCAGTATATCAAATGCCGTACCATCCCCAAGCAAGTAGTCAGTTATTATGATATCAAACTGTTGACAGGCTAATATGTTGTGGGCCTGCTCGACAGAACCGGCTATAGTGTAATCATACTGCAGTTTTTCTGTTTCTACCAATCGTTCGAAAGCTATTTGGTCGAGTTTGTCATCCTCGATCATCAAAACTTTGTACTTTTCATTACTCATGGTTTCAGTCCCCATTTGGTAATTCGCTTAAAGTCCAGTATAGATCAATCGTCTTAATTGCCTCTACGAACTTTGTATAATCAACCGGCTTGACTATATAACCGCCGACGCTGAACTTAAAGCTCTCCATTATGTCACACTCTTCCTTGGATGTAGTCAGCACTACAACAGGAATTTTCTTCAGCGCATTATCGGCTTTTACGATTTTTAGAAATTCGATGCCGTTCATCTTAGGCATATTCAAATCCAGCAAAATAACGCAAGGCTTTTCGCTGCCTTCGTCTCTTAAATATTCCAGGGCGTTTTCACCGTTGGTCCTGTGAGTTAAAGAATTCACAATCTTCAGGTCCTTAAACGCCCGCTTAACAGACATCGCATCTATATTATCGTCTTCAACTAATAATACTGGCTTCGAGTTTTTCATTATTAACCCCCCCTGTTTGTTTCTGTAAAGTGAACAAAAATGTGCTTCCCTCGCCCACTACCGATTCCACCCAAATCTTGCCTCCATACATCTCGATAATCTTTTTAACAACAGTCAGACCAACGCCGGTGCTCTCAACTTCATCTCGCGGCCTTAATGTCTGAAACATCTGAAAGATTTTCTCAAAGTATTTTTCTTCAATTCCTGGGCCGTTATCAGCGACACTGAACCTCCAGCCCGACGATAGCGGGTCTTCTTCGACACAGCCGATTCTTATATGTCCCTCTGGCTTATCCATATACTTTATAGCGTTGCTTAGCAGATTCTGGAAAACCTGAGTAATCCGCGTCTTCTCGCATTCCATCATAGGTAACTCATTTTCAATCGTTATAGTGATGTTTTCCGGTGGAGCAAGTATATCAACAATATCCGGCACCAATTCATTTAGATTCACCTGAGTTTTTTCCTCTTTAACACGTCCAACTCTTGAGTACTGCAGAACTCCATCAATCAAGTTATGCATTCGCTCCACTCGGTTCAAAAGCAAATCCATCTGCTCCTTACCTTCCTGGTCAAATTTATCCGCATAATCGGCCGATATCCACTTGACCAGCGTGCTGATCCCCCTTAGGGGTGCTTTCAAATCGTGCGACACTATATACGCAAAATCCTTTAGTTCTTGATTTATTTTTTCCAGTTGCTCAAGCAACTGTGCTTGACGCTGCTCTGCTTGCTTGTGTTCGGTGACATCTCGGAATATACCTTGCAGCAGTTCTTTACCCCTAATTTCAAGCAGATTTGCCTTTACTGCAACATCTCTTATCTCTCCCTTTTTGGTAACAATCTGCGTTTCTATGGTCTGGTCCTGTTTTTCTCCGAGATGCTCCTTGAAAGTCTTGCTAAATTCTCCTTCAATTATTTCTGGAGGATGGAGAATTCGCTGGTGTTGCCCAACCAGTTCTGATTTTTCTCTATCAACTAATCTTGTTGCTGCGGGGTTACAGTCAGCTATTATGCCTGTTTCGGCATCGGCTATGAAAATAGCATCTAATGCTCCCTCAAACTGCATTCTGTATTTTTCCTCTGCTTTACGCAAGGCATCCTCCACCTTCTTCCGCTCGGCAATTTCTCGATTGAGATTATCTATGGAGGTAGTTGTCCTTTGTAAATCTTGACTCATCTGATTAAATGCCCCTGCCAAATCCCCTATCTCATTCCTCGTTTTAATCTCTATTTGTGTATCTAACTTACCTTTACCTATTCTAATAGCAGCATCTCTTAGGCTTATTATTGGTTTTGTAATTCTTTTTG
>CAZVUF010000157.1:0-6723 GCA_964629355.1 uncultured Pirellulales bacterium
TCAGTTGGGGGACTTTTGCGCGCGACTTAGCCGAGCCGTGGCAATGGGCGCAGTGTAATCTTGACGGGATTATCATAGGTGCAGTGGGGACAACGGCACTGATTATAGTCGCTTGTCTTTTCGCCCTGACGAACGAAATCCGCAGACGAGCATTCCACTGATTCATTCCAAGGCTTCGTTGGTATTTCCTATCCGCAAGAGCCGGAAGGTCTGGCTGCTTGGCCAACTTTGCTTATCTCAAAGATTACGGTTCCGCCGTCCGTACAGTCAAAGGGGTCGGGACATTGAATGTATGCTTTGCTTTTATCCTCTTTGCCGTCAAGGCCCCATTGCACAGGTTCGGATACACGCAAAGCGTTATAAAACGGCATCAAAGCCGCCAAGGCGTGCATACAAACAGGAATGTCACTTACCAATTGATAACACGCCTTAAGGGTAAAAGAGTCTCCCACTTTGAAGGTTGGACAGTGTCCTTTAATCTTTTTTACAGTGACCACCAAGTCCATACAATTTGTTCTCCAATAACACTGATTTACTCTGATACGCAATAATATATGCTTATAGCGTTCTTTTGTTCAAGGTATTTTAATGGCAACGGGTGTTTTTTGAGGCTGCTGACAAAAAAATTGTAAAAATCCGGGAAACGAATTACTATATTTGCAAGTTAAAGCAAATGAGGTGTAAGAGAAATGACAAAAGAATTGGTTGGTGTAATAGGCGGTACAGGATTAGGTGATGCACTGGCTGAGCAGCTTACCGATGTAAAATTTCACGATGTCCAGACGCCTTTTGGCAGGCCGAGCACAGCCATTATGATCGGCACACTCGGCAAAAGGCAAATTGCCTTCATAAATCGTCACGGCAAAGGACACAAACTTTCACCGAGCGAAGTGCCTTATACAGCTAACATCTTTGCCTTGAAGAAGCTTGACGTTAATGTAATTATAAGTAGCGGAGCGGTGGGTACACTTCGAGCTGAGATAGCACCCGGTAATCTGGTTATGGTTGACCAGTTTATAGATAAGACATTCAAGCGCACAAGCAGCTTCTTCGGCGGTTTCGCCGCGGTGCACTGCGAGATGGCTGAGCCGGTTTGTGGACGAGTCCGAGAGATACTTATAGATGCCGCAAAACAAAACGGTATAACGGCGCACCCGAAGGGCACTTATGTATGTATGGAAGGGCCGCAGTTTTCCACACGGGCAGAATCACTAATGCACCAGGCCTGGGGCGGTGATTTGATTGGCATGACTGCTATGCCGGAAGCTAAATTGGCAAGAGAAGCCCAAATTTGTTATGCTCTGATTGCCCTGGTCAGCGATTATGACTGCTGGCAGCCACATGATAGCAAGAAGAATAAGCAATCTATATTGAAAGAAATAATTGCTAATCTCGGAACAGCAACAGATAATTGCTTAAAACTTTTACAAGCAGTTTTTACAGATGAGCACGAACTTCTCAGCAAGGATTGTCCCTGTAGAAAGAGCCTGGACCTTGCGGTATGGACAAACCCTGAGCAAATCGACCCGGCTGATAAGGAAAAATTGAAACTGCTTTTTGAATAGTCTAAATATTCGAAAGGATGGCGAGATGAAAATACGAATCTCAAAAACAGTCCTTTTAGCGGCTGGCGTTACTATTATTATGTTGAGCGCAGGCTGTCAGGAAGAAGAGCTGCAGAGTGACAAGAAAAACAGAGTCATAGCGGCTGAAAACATACAGTTGAAGAAAGAGATAAAAAAGCGTGATGAGACGATAGAGAGGCTGAAAAAGCAGCACGAAAAGCAAACCCAGCAGCAAAAAGAGCTTTTAGAAAAGTACATAAAGCAAAAAGAGGCTTTGGAAAAGCAATTGCTGCAAGGTGTTGAAAATCAGATGGATGAAGTTTTAGCTGCTGTAATAGAGGAAAACGCGAAATTGCAGGATGAAGTCAAAAAGCTCGAGGCGGAACTCGATAAGCTGACGAAAGCAGAAACACAATCACTTGAGGAACCTTGATATTAGGATATCAGGTTACCGATAATTTAGTTTCCTGATATCCTCCTTCCTGAGAGCCTAGTTTTATGATACTCCCCTGACCTATACCATCGCATGTTTTTCAGCAGCTTCTATGCAGCCTGGTAGTTTTTCTTGGGGATAATGTCTTTGCATAGCCGCTGCAACAAGCCCCAGGAACATCGGTTGAGGCCTTAGTGGGCGGGAAGTTAAACACGGATGTGCCTGAGTCCCTATAAAGAATGGATGAGATGGAAGCTCCAATATCTGCATGATAGGCTGATTCGGTGCCTTTCCTGAAAATACCAGACCTGCATTTTCCAGTTTGTCAATATATCTGGGGGCAGCCTCATAGCGGTGTCTGAATCGCATTCTTACCGAGTCAACCTTGCCAAAGAGTTTCCAGGCCAACGTCTGAGGTTTTAGTTCTATATCGTGTCCACCAAGGCGCATATTTCCGCCCAGACTTTCGATTTTTTTCTGCTCCGGTAATATATCGATAACTGGCTCAGGACAATCCGGCTCCATCTCGGTACTGTTGGCTTTCGTTAGCCCACAAACATTGCGGGCAAATTCTATAACAGCCATTTGAAAACCGAAGCATAATCCCAAGAAGGGCAGGTTGTGCTCTCTGGCATATTTTATACAGGCAATTTTGCCTTCCGAGCCGCGCGTGCCGAAGCCGCCGGGGACGATAATACCGTCAACATCTGCAAGCTTATCTGCTGTATTCTCGTCGGTTATGTTGGTTGTTTCGATCCATTTTATTTTTACGTCACAACCCAGCGCAATACCGGCGTGCTCAAGAGCATTGATTATCGAAGCATAGCTGTCACGAACTGCTGTGTACTTTCCTGTGATACCGATATTTATCTGGCGGGTTAATGTGTCTATTTTGTCGGTAAAATCGCACCATTGTGCCCAAGTCTTGCGTTCGTGCCGCAAGTTTATTCTGTCCTCGATTTTTAATAGTCTGGCAACCTCAAAATCCAGGCTCGCGTCTCTAAGCATTGCAGGTATCTTATAGATACTGGCTGAATCCGGCAGGGAAACGACCCTTTCAAGGGTGACATTGCTATATATGCTTATCTTTTCGCGGGCCTGTGGGTTAACGGGGTTGCTTGCCCTGCAGGCGATGATGTCCGGCTGGATGCCGCATTGCATGAGCTGCTTGATTCCAAGTTGTGCGGCCTTTGATTTTTGCTCACCGAGAGTTGGCGGCTCCAATATATAAGTAAGAGCTACGAAGCAGCTACTGTTCGGTCCTTCCTCGTAGGCAAGCTCTCGCGTCGCTTCGATAAAGTAAGCATTTTCCAAGTCACCCACAGTGCCGCCAATCTCGACGAAGACGACATCGGCTTTGGTTTCGGCTGCCAACTGTCGAAGCCTAAGTTTGACCTCTCCGGTAACGTGTGGAATCATCTGGACGTCTCTACCGAGATAGTCACCGTGGCGTTCCTTGTTCAGAACCGAGCTAAATATCTGACCGCTGGTAGCGAAATTTGCCTTAGTTAAATCCTGGTCAAGCATACGCTCGTAGGTGCCTAAGTCCATATCGCATTCCATGCCGTCATCAAGTACAAAGACCTCACCATGGCGGAAGGGATTTAGTGTGCCGGAGTCTATGTTGAGGTATCCTTCGAGTTTTATTGGTGCTACCTTGAGACCCTTATCCTGAAGCAGCTTGGCTAAACAGGATGAAAATATTCCTTTGCCTAAACCGCTCATCACAGTACCCATCACAAAGACGTAGCGAGTTTTGCCCCTTTTGTAGCCGGTTGGCATGGGCGAGAAAAATTCACTCTCGGTTGAAATGTCACTGACTGAGGCTAATAAATCCTTATCTTTTGACATAAATCACCTTTTGTTAAAAATGAAATCTCGAATATCGAAATTCGAAATAAATTCTAAATATAAAATATCAAGTGTTTAAAATATACCGTTTACTATTTTGTAAAAAGGTAGCAAATATTTTTATAGGTTCAGCAGATTCCTTTTCTCGACTCCTCGCGTTGTCTTCCAGCTTTGGATCATCCTTGGTATCCTTTAATTTCAGCTAACTTCGACTTTATCGAGACTCTTCAGTATTACTACGCCACTTATACTCTCTTAAGATACAAGATGCATGTGTTAAAATCAACCGGTTAGGGATTTTTTATTGGCCTTGTACCATATTTCACAAGTTCCTCGACTATACGATGCCTTAGAAAAGGTCAAAGCAACTACTGTAGAGAGTCTCAATACGAATACTACCCATCCATTTTCATGACAGAAAGCTGGATTGCACAAAGAACCAACAAGTTTTAAATTTTTTTCCCAATGGTGGCTTCTGTTGGGTTCAAGCCTGAAGATGCAAGAACGTCTTTTTTCATAAGTCAATCCTATAAGATAAATTAAATCCAAGTTGATGTTTTTTAGCTCAACTTGGCTGAAAATTGTGCCGATAATCCCAGAGTTTTCGTATGAAAATCTAATTCACCTATATTTAGTACGGTTATGTTTTAAAGAAGAGGTCGGGTTGAATTGTCTGATAATATCATGTGATATAGTTACAATATCAATGTAATTATGTTTCCAAAAAAGAGCGGTTACGCAAATACATCTTAGGCAGTGCTAAGAATCATTCGATTAAAGCACCGATGGAATAAACAAAGGAAAAACCGATGGGCAATAAGGAACAGTTTAACGGTTCGATAAAAAGCGAGATAAGTGATATCCCTTCTGGTCGTTTAATAACATCCCGGAATTGGTTGGAAGTAGGGGATGTGATGAGCAAAGATATTATTACCATTTCCTCGGATCAATGTGTCTTCTCTGCTGCAAAGATAATGTCTGAAAGTCACATTTCCTGCATCATCGTTATAGACAGCGAGAATGTCGTAGGTATCCTTACCGAGACAGACATTCTCAAAAGGATTGCTGCCAACGAGAGGAGTTTCGATAAGATAAGGGTGGCGGAAATAATGTCTTCTCCGGTGGAGTGTGTACCACGTAACTTGTCTGTCCTTGAGGCCAGCAGAGTTATGATAAGAAAACATATCAAGCGACTACCAATCCTGGAGGAGAAACAATTGGTCGGAATTGTAACACAAACCGACCTGGCTCGAACTCTAACATCTTATGGCATGTGGAAAAATGCTGTGGATATAATGAGCAGAGATGTGGCTCGAGTACAGACCAGCACCACTGTAGCAGAAGCGGCGGAAGTTATGGCCTCCCGCAATGTCTCATGCGTACTAGCCCTGGAAGGAAACGAGCCAAAGGGTATTTTCACAGAAAGAGACCTTCTCAGAAAAGTTGTTTCACTGCAAAAGGAGCCTGCTCACCTTAAAGTGGAAGAGGTAATGTCTTGGCCAGTGATAAGTATACCCCCCGATTGTTCGGCCTTCAGCGCCGGCAAGACTATGGAAAAAATGAAAATTCGAAGGCTCCTTGTTATGGAGGATAAACAACTGTATGGGATCTTAACCCAAACAGACATCTTTATGGCGGTAAAAAAGAAGCTACAAGAACAAGAAGAAGAAAACTTCAGCATGCTGCAGCGGTCTGAAAGCAATATCTATACCCTCAACCTAGATGGGAAAATAACCTATGTTAATCCCGCGTTTATGAAATTATTGGAGGTTTCAGACCCAGGAGAATTAATAGGCAAAACTTTTTTGCCGGAACGATTTTGGTTCAACCAAAAGGATAGGTCTCAGTTTTTGAAGGAACAAAAAAAGGACAGCATTAAAGCCAAGGAGTTAACCCTTAAAACTTCCAAAGGCAGGAGGATATATGTCACTCTCTTTTCCACTTTCACCAAAAACATCCATGGCGAAATCAACGGCAGTGAGGGAATCCTTTACGACATCACAGCAAAGAAAGAGCTAGTGACTCTCAGAAAAACAGAGCAAGCGCTGCGAGAAAGTAAAAAACGGTTATCTGAACAGAACGCCAGACTGGAGCAAATGGTTCAGCAACGAACATCTGAGATCATTGAGATACGCGATGTGACAGTATTCGCACTGGCTAAGCTTGCCGAGTCACGTGATCCGGAAACCGGCCAGCATCTTGAACGCTTACGCACTTATTCACAGATACTTGCCGAAGTGCTTCGAGAGGAAGGACCATATACCAACGAAATTGATGAGCAGTTCCTCGAAGATCTTTACCGGTCAAGCCCGCTTCACGATATTGGTAAAATAGGCATACCAGACACTATTCTGCTAAAGCCTGGGCAACTCAGTGTCGGTGAGTTTGAAATCATGAAACGACATACTATCATCGGTGCGGAGGCAATCGAGTGTTCGGCAACACAAAACAAATCTGGTAGCTTTCTAATTATGGCTGCCGAAGTCGCCAGAAGCCACCACGAGCGATTTGACGGAAGTGGCTATCCTTCCGGTCTCAGCGGGCGACACATCTCATTAGCTGCGCGCATTGTAGCTCTGGCCGATGTGTACGATGCGATCACATCTTCCCGTGTGTACAAGAGTGCATTCGAGCCGAGGGTGGCTAAAAATATGATTGAGAAAGAGAAGGGTAAACACTTTGACCCAGCTGTTGTTGATGCTTTTCGAGCAGGCTGGGAGGATTTTGTAAATGTGCGAGGCCTGGTCGATAGCCATAAACCAGAGCTAATGGAAAGTGCTGCCTCGGATGATTCACGTCGCTAACACTTCAAATCTTTAAAATACAAATTTAAAACGGAAACGCTTGATGCGGTAAGTGTAAACGTTTGGAATA
>CAZVUF010000158.1:0-6704 GCA_964629355.1 uncultured Pirellulales bacterium
CCTCCTGAAGGTCACGATTATAGCCTGTCGGCTGAGATTTTAGAATCGTTAGCATAGCCATCAATGAGCCATACACAGAGCCGGTTTTTGCGCGAATCAGCTCTAAACAATCGGGATTGCGCTTTTGCGGCATTATGCTCGAAGATGTACAGAAGCTATCGTCAATCCGCACAAAATCGAACTCGCTCGAAGAATATATTATCCAATCCTCGGCTAATCGGGACAAGTGCATCGCTATGAGCGTACAATCGAAAATAAATTCTGCGCAAAAGTCTCTGTCACTTACAGCATCGATGCTGTTATAAGTTATATCCGAAAAACCCAACTCCTTGGCAGTGTTTTTCCTGTCCAAAGGCAAGGTTGAGCCAGCCACGGCGCCACTGCCCAAAGGCGAAATATTAAGCAGGCTCCGGCAGTTTTTCAGCCGAACAAAGTCTCGCTCAAACTGCTCTACAAAACTCAAAAGATAAGCTGCGATAACTATCGGCTGGGCACGCTGAAGATGTGTATAAGCCGGCATTATATCTTCGACATGCTGGCTTGCCAGTTTAACAAAGGCCTTTTGCAGTGAGCTTATTTTTGTCTGCAAGACTTCAATTTCGTCGCGCATCCAAAGTCGAATATCGGTGGCAACCTGGTCGTTGCGGCTTCTGCCGGTATGAAGCTTCTCACCGGCTTGGCCAATCTTGGTAATCAGTGCGGCCTCGATTGCCATGTGGATATCTTCATGCTTTTTATCGAATTTGAATCGCCCTTCTGCGATTTCTTCGCTGATCTGTATAAGCCCATCTTTAATTTGCTTTAATTCATCTTTCGTAATCAGCTTCTGTTCTGCCAACATCTGCGCATGGGTGATTGAGCCGACGATGTCATATTTGTAAAGACGTTTGTCGTAAGAAAGCGATTCCACGAAGTCAACCATTAACTCATCCGGCTGCCCTGCCAGCCGTTTCTCCCAACTTTTTTTCTCATTAGACATGGTATGCGCTCCAAAATAAAAGTCTCATTGGTACAAATCATACGAGCGGTCATAATTTATGTCAAGCGCGTCTGGTTCTACGTGGAGGTTGAATTTTGCACTATGATTTGCTTTTTTTCCAACCTTTTCATGGACGAGGCGTATAAACATTTAGAGGTATTGAAAAGAACAAAAAACAAAAGTTTTAGGATAAAAAAATAATTTTACATATATGAAAGGATGGAGCCATGAATATTACAAGTATACAAAAAGCTATAGAGTTTTTCGAAGATAAGCTGAATTTTACTACCGGTCCGGTTGAACTTAACGAGATGATTGAAAACGGTGAAAACATTAACATCATCGACGTTCGCAGACCGGAAGACTACGCAAAAGGCCACATTCCAGGTGCCATCAATCTGCCCGAGGAGCAGTGGACTTCTTTATCCAATCTGAGCAGAGAGAACGTTAATATCGTGTGCTGCTATTCGCATGTCTGCCATTTGGGGGCCAAGGCTGCGAAGTACTTTGCAGAGCACGACTTTCCGGTGATGGAAATGGAAGGTGGCTTCGAGGAATGGCAACATAATCTTCTGCCAATTGAGAAGTGAGATTAAACATAACCGCTATCTCTTAAGCCGTTGCTGTTCAGGCAACGGCTTAAGAGAAAAAATTCAGCGCAAAGAGATTCTTTTTTCAGATTATCCAGGCCAAAGAAATTTTATGTTTTTACATCATGATATTTTGGCGCAGAGTAATTTGTTTTATTGATCAATGATGCACACTATTCCTGGGCTGCAGCAGAAGAGCCGGAATTATTAATCGACTGAATTTGGTTCTGCGTAATGGAAATTGAATTGCTATTTGTCCCAGGTAACAGGCTATACGACAAAGAGACATAATGTGAGTATTTATATTGAGAATCAGTATTTTGATATTGAAAACTAATATTAAAATCACCTTGTTGTAGCAATGGATTCAAAATATTTGGCAGTAAAGAGTAACCATTACCTATTTGATTTTGAAATGCTGCAATGCCGGCAAAACGATTAAGTGTTTGATACTGTATCATTGTCCCTATGTAGGAATCTATTGGTAATCCAACACCTCCGGTTCCCAATAATGAAGGATGTAAATAAATATTCTGCCCATAAGCCTGGCCAATATATGCAAATCCCACAGAATTTAACAGCAGAACGAACGCAACTATGAACACATACTTCTTAATCATATAAATATCTCCTTTCATTTTTTTCCTATATAATTGTATTGAACACTTGAAATAATCAAGCTATCAATTATGATGTCATCTTAAATGAGGGTTTATTTCGTGCCTTCTGAAACCAGTGACTGGCCTTTGTATATCACGGCAAAGACCGTTAGAACACACCTATTAACCTTTATAAAATTTATCTTCTACAAAAAAGCCATGAGAAATGGCGGAGAACTGTCACTATTGTTCCGCAGAATTACGTGTAACTACGTAATTTACAATATTCCATAGCGAAGGAGCAATTTTTTGCTCAAATCGCTTTTTATCAGGTTACGGTATTGGCAATCACTGGTACTGATATATTAGAGGTGTGCAAATGCAGACGCAAAAAAAATTATATGAACGTCTTTTTCTTGATATAAATTTCCCCTATCCTAATAAAAACCATAACTCTCTACTTTCTCCCTCCGGGCCTAAGGCAGAAAGGAAGTATCGCACGGATGCGAACTCCTTCCCGCCTTATGGAAAGCCTTCTGAAGCCAGGTGCAAGTACGTGGAGACTGATAGAATAAGAACAGGACTACAAAGTGCTGAGTTTGAATCGGACGTATCTGTTCTTATGGACATAATAAAAATATTAGCTATTGTGGCAGCCATTCCTGCATACGCTCTATTCATAAGCTTCATCGCATCTGTAACCTTACCCATGTGCCTCTTTACTTCCGAAAACCACAGAGACATAGCCCGTGTCTTTTTTCCAAGATTGAAAACAGCTAATTGTACTCAATAGCATCCTTAAAAAAATTACAGTCTGATATTGAAGATAGTTAAGCCTGCGACAGATTTCTTTACGATAACACCCATCAATTTAGCTGTCATGAAACATTATTTTTTTCTGATCCATGCCGGAATTGCAATCTCGCCTCGAATTTATTATCCTTCACATTAAAAATTGTCATGCAGGAAAAAACAATATGTCTGAAAAACTTCTTATAACCAATTGCCGATTATTCGATGCAGCAGATGACAAACAAACTACCTGCATCCTCATAGAAAACGGCACCATCAGCCAAATCGGCCAGATTGATTCCAAGACTTACCACGATAACATCCTCGATGCGCAATGCCGAATCATCGCTCCAGGTTTTATAGATATTCATATTCAAGGCGCAGGCGGTGCAGACATTCTTGATGCCGACGTCGAAAGCCTAAGAGCCATATCTAAAACCTGTGCACGCTTCGGAGTCACAAGCTTTCTTGCCACAACCGTATTCAAACCAAACCAGGAAAACTATCATTTGGCTCTCGCCGCCGAGCATGCAGGCCAAGACCTTGGCGGTGCCAGACTGCTCGGTATTCATCTGGAAGGCCCGTTTATCTCACCGGAAAAAAGAGGAATGATTCTGCCGGAATGTTTATGCCCGCCATCATTAAAACTTCTGGAGGAAATTCAGAATATAACAGGTGACAAGCTCAAAATGATGACCATCGCACCTGAACTACCCGGCAATCTGGCTACAATCAAACACCTTGTAGATTCCAACATTATCGCTTCTTTCGGCCATTCCAATGCCACATACGAGCAAACAATCGATGGCTTTAATGCCGGTATCTTACATGTAACTCACTTATTCAACGCAATGCCGACATTTCACCATCGCTCGCCCGGACCAATCATCGCTATCTTCGAGGCGGAACACATAACCTGTCAACTCATTACCGACGGCGTACACATACATCCGGCTGTTCTGAAATTCGTTTTCAAAACGCTTGGCCCGGACCGTATAATCCCTATCACCGATGGTATGCAGGCACTCGGCTTAGCCGACGGCAAATACACCTACAATGGCATCGAATATGAATCAAAAAATGGAACTTCAAGATATAGAGATGGCACCTTAATCGGCACTGCTCTGGGTTTAAGCCAATTATTGAAAAGATTTATGACCTTTACAGATTGCCCTCTCGAAAATGCAATCAGGACCGTTACTTACAACCCAGCAAAATTATTAGGTCTTGAATGCAAAAAAGGTATAATTGCACCTGGAAATGACGCTGATCTGGTTCTTCTTGACGACGACTTCTCCATTCATACAACCATAGTCGCTGGTAAAATTGCATTTCAAAATAACCACTTATAGGCAATAGTGGTCATAATAAATTAGCATAATTGTGCAAATAAGCAATATAGAGGGGGGCTGGAAAATAAAATAGGAGAGCATTTCTGCTCTCCTGTTATTTATGTGGCTCCTTCCATCTAATAGCTCTTACATCTTTGCCTAAATTCCCATCTGACTTGTGCGTAATAATCTGATAAAATAGGCAACCTTCGAGAGCCACGCCTTCCTAAACTTGATTTATACATCGGCAGGTGTTGCTAAAAATCTTGAATCTTTCTGCATGCGTTCTGACGATATAAGTCAACCTGGTCATCAGCCGCAAGTTCTACCTTATCCTTGCCGTTGTAGCTTTCAAAAAAAGTGCAAACTTAAACTACAAACCACAGGCTATATCTTCACCATTACCTCAGCCAGGGCAGCCAGAGCTAAATCGATATCCTCGGAGCTGATACCGGAATGAGTTACCATCCGTAGCCGAGATGGCCCCAAACAAAGTAACTTGATTCCTCTTTTACCAAGTTCTGTCACCAGTTTCTCTGGTGCAAGCCTGTCTGTTGCTATCTCAAAATAAATAATATTCGTTTGTACTTTTGCTGGATCGATAGATAATCCCCGAATTTGAGCAATCCCTTCAGCCAGTTGGCGAGCGTTTTTATGGTCTTCTGCTACTCTATCGACCATCTGCTGTAGAGCTACGACACCTGCCGCAGCGATTATGCCCGCCTGGCGCATACCGCCGCCGAGTACCTTACGCGTTCTGCGTGCCTCAGCAATAAACTCGCTGGAGCCACAGACTACCGAACCCACTGGCGCTGAAAGTCCTTTTGACAAGCAAAAGCTCAGCGAGTCGACGCTTCGCGTCAGCTCCTGCACATCTATTCCTAAAGCCACAGCGGCATTGAATACCCGGGCACCATCGAGATGTACTGAAAGGCTATGATCTTTAGCCAGTCCTGCCACGGCGTCCATGTACTCGGGTCTAAGAACAGCGCCGCCGCAGCGGTTATGCGTGTTTTCCAGACAAATTAATCGCGTACGCGGAAAGTGCACATTATGACCGCGAATAGCCGCCTCGATATCCTCTAACCACATTGTACCATCAGGCTGATTCCTAACGGTGTGTGGATGTATTCCACCCAGGGCTGACATACCGCCGGCTTCATAAAAAAATGTATGTGACTGATCACCCAGGATCACCTCTTCGCCACGGGCACAATGACTAAGCACGCACACTAAGTTTCCCATCGTTCCGCTAGCGACCAGCAGAGCTGCTTCCTTTCCCACACGGTCGGCAGCCATCTGCTCAAGTCGGTTCACTGTCGGGTCCTCACCAAACACATCATCGCCCAGCTCAGCACGATAAATTGCATCGCGCATAGCCGGTGTTGGCGAGGTGACAGTGTCACTGCGCAGGTCAACTATTCTCATCAGTTATTTCCCACTTCAAATTTCAGAAAATAATACTGGTCTCGCATCCTCGAACCACACTATAATTAAAATTGAAACCAGACCAAAATATACGTTTCCACTTGCTTTGCCCCGTTTTTACTTTTTTCTTTTATTTTATACCTTTCAAAGGTACCATAATCAATACAAAACTTATGGATACTATTCTCTACATTATTTCTGGGCCGCTATTTTTAATATCAATTGCCGCTCATTTTTATGTCAGAATCCGTTTACGGCCGAAAGGCAAAACAGACTTGGAAGACTATTACTATGAATTTGAAGACCAGCATCCGGCTTACGCTAAATACATAAAATGGTCGAGAATCACCTTCGCCGCCATAGCAATCGCCACCCTGCTGCTTTTTATTGCCATGGTAATTTAAAATCACATAGATGTATATGGCTTGGTTTTCTTTCCTGCCTGAAAAACAGATTGAAACTGAGCTGACTGAGTTGTATTATTCCGCTTGTTTAAGTAGAAAAATGTCTGAAAAATCTAAGGAGCTCACAATGATGCGACATATTACTAAACTGCGACAGTTTAAAGTAGATTTTAAGAATCTCGCTATCGGTTTTTTACTGGGCCTTTTTTTGATGTTAGCTGTTGCCGCCGCGAGCAGTAACGACGACAACCTCGGAACATATCAATGTTGCCCCGCAGGTGATGACTCCACAGCAGTTTTTATAGTCAACACCCGGACTGGACAAACATGGCGTCTCAGCAGAAACGACCATTACGACTTCGGAAGACCACAAGAGCGCAAGTCCATACGTAGCAGCATCGTTCCACGCGTTGATTAGAGCATAGATTGGCCTGTGAATCTAAATATTTCGCCCACAGATTTATCTGAGGATTTCAAGAAATTATATACTCTTGCTTTTAGGAAAATAAACTAACAAATATGAATATCAAAGTTCTGGGTATTTCGACAAGCCCGAGGCTTAAGGGCAACTCTGATTTACT
>CAZVUF010000159.1:0-6686 GCA_964629355.1 uncultured Pirellulales bacterium
GCCATATTTCTTGAATCGCCAATAATTATTTTATGATTGGTCATCGTTGAACCATATTAATACTTCTTGGAAAACCGATTGTACGCCCTTTAGGCTTAAATGCTGCTGGAAATTCTTATCGCTTGTGTAAATTATACATTCTATTGGAGACCTGTGTCAAGAATCTAAAAGGATTAACTATACAGCCGGAATCTGGTGAATCCTCTTTTCGCTGGCTATTTTTCTTGCAAAGCTCAATAGCTTTTCTATACTGTAGGCTTTCAAAACCGGATAAAATGACCGGGAATCGAAACTCCACGAACACGTGGGGCTAAATATTCAGCCTGCGGTTTTGCCGCAGGTTCTGGAGCAGGAATATGAACTTAGTTAGATGGTTTCGAAAGAACAGAACAAAAGTGATGGCCGTGGTGGTCGTTGTTTTAATGATCGCCTTTATCGGAGGAAGCGCCTTAACATATCTGCTTAGTCCAACAAGGGGGTCACGGTATAAGGCTGTAGCGTATTTTGGAAATAACAGAAAAATAACAAACTATGACTTGTCTTTAGCTCGCCAAGAACTGGAAATTCTAAGACTCCTGGGGGCACACGACCTGCTAAGGGCACAGGATTTACGAGGCTTCTTATTGGCGGAGCTTTTATTTTCGGAAGGCAGACCTCCGATGGCGTTAATCAATCAGTTAAAACAAACAATAAGGTCAGGCCGGTTCAGTATCGGTGATAAGCAAATCAATGATATTTACAACCGCTCGATGCAAAGCTATATACATTGGCTACTATTAAAAAATGAAGCACAACTCGCGGGGATAAGGGTAAAAAATGATGAAGTGGGTGAGCTGCTTGGAAAAGTAATTCCGCAGCTTTTCAACGGTCAAACATATACACAGCGAATTGAGATGCTAATGAATCGGTACGGGATTCCGGAGGCTCAGTTACTTGAAACATTCGGCAAATTGCTCGCGGTATTGCAATACGCTCACTTGGTTTGCTCGGCCGAAGATGTTACTGTTTCGCAGGTAAGGTGGTTGGCTGGTTGCGAAAAGGAAACAATAGATGTTGAATTTGTAAAGTTTGATTCAGCTGTGTTTATCGGGAACAAAGAACAGCCGAACGAAGAACAAATGCTCGATCATTTCAACAAATACAAAGAAATCTTCGCTGGTGATATAAGTGAAGAGAACCCTTATGGTTTCGGCTACAAACTTCCTGACAGAGTTCGGTTGGAGTATATAGCTGTTAAGCTTGATGATATCTCGCCGACAGTGACACCACCTACCCCCCAGGAGATGGAAGATTATTACAGAATACACAAGAGCCAGTTCACCGAATCAGTACCAGAGGACCCCAACGACCCAAATTCGCCGTTAGTCGAACGAGTCAGAAGCTACGCTGATGTGGCAAGTTTCATTTCAAAACAGCTTCTGCGGGACAAAATAAATTCGAAGGCGGAAAGTATTCTCCAGGAAGCAAGAACGCAAACTGAAGCAAATCTGCAGGATATAGATACTGAGAGTCTAAGTGCGGAGCAGTTGAAGTCCGCCGCAGGCGGAGCCGGCGATTACGGCACTGTTGCAAACAAATTAGCGGAAAAACACAAGATTAAAATTTACACAGGACAAACGGGTCAGCTCAGTGGGGCAGACATAGATGCCGATGAATACCTAAGGAGACTTTATATGCTGGGCCAAGGACGAAGTCCGGTGAGGCTGCGTCAGATTGTATTCTCAATCGATGAGCTGCAGGTCGGTCAGAATACCAGCCCAGGTCCTTTAGATGGGCAAAGGTCTAAATTATTTGAAAACATTGGGCCGGTAAGAGACCTCTTAGCAGAAGCAATGCTGTTGGTACGAGTGACCAGGGCTGAAAAAGCATCGGCTCCGGAAAGCATAGATCAGACCTTTAGTAAACAAACCCTTAATTTTGGACAGAAGCAGACGAATGAATCAGCAACAGAGGGCGGCCTGGATATCTATTCGGTAAAAGAAAAGGTGGCGAATGACTTAAAGAAACTTACGGTGATTCGTGAGGGATTGGTCAAGGGCAAAGCCGAAGAGTTTATCACCATGGCGGCAAAGGATGGCTGGGAGAGCACGATTGAGAAATTTAACAAACTTTATGGACAAACTTCGGTGAATTCGGTCGGGACTCAACCGAAACAAGGTGAAAGCGATCCCAATGTTTTCAGGATGGAACATTTGACGAATCTGCGGAGAATACCGAAGAAGACACTGTCAATGCTGGAGACTCAAAGCGAAGGCAGTATGGGTGAACAGCTATTTGTCCAGGAAACCCAAAAGTGGTTATCTGTCAATGGTGCTGAAATTCAAAGCCGGTTTATAGCTCAACTCTATTCACTTGTACCGCAGGACAGCAGTACTGTTAATGGTTTGCCTCTGCTTATGGAATTTAAGCCGGAGATGAGTTTTTACGTTATCAAAAATATTTTGATTAAGCGCCTTAGCTTGGAAGAATATGAAAAAATCAGAGCAAGAACATTTTTCAGAGAAGACCAGATTCAATCACAGTCTCTGGCACCGGTGCATTTCAACCCTGAAAATATATTAAAACGTATGAACTTTAGGTGGGTTAAACAGAGTGATGAAAAAGAGGTGAAATCGGAGGATGCATCATAATGGCGGAATGTTCCAAAGAGAACAATATATTCTTTATGATAATTGTTGGAATCCTGGCTTGGGTTGTGCCTGGAGCTGGCCATTATATGCTCAAAGAGAAAAAACGGTCGGTAATCATATTTATAACCATTGTTCTGACTTTTGTCATGGGTTTGTATGCTGGCTCAATTGGCGTGATCAATCCGATTGATGCAAAGGCCTGGTACTTTGCGCAAGTTATGAATTCACCGATGGTGGCATTCCTGGGACATTTGACATCAACAGCACCGGAAAAGTATCGTGTGTTTGGAAGACCGAACGAAATCGGGCAATACTATACGAGCATCGCCGGTTTGCTTAACCTTTTGTGTATAGTCAACGCTGTTTACTTAGCTCATCTCCGAGGGACGAATCAAGAACACCCGAATTCCACTCTAATGAAACAGGAGGATAAATATAAAGCTGGAGGTTAAATGTCGCTAATGGCTTTTTTTATAATAGCGAATTTTATAGCACCGGAAAATATCGGGACAGACCCAAAAGCTATGCTGTGGCTGCTGCCGCTAACGGCAGCGATTGCCGTAGTTTATAAAGTCACAAAGATGCCAACGATTACCGCAGGCTCTTTTATAAAAGAAGTGGTAATTTTATTTAGCTCAATTATTGTTTTCATTACTATCATTGCATTCGCCTTGTTCGCCTTGGCGTGGTTGATTATAGAGTAATTGCTTAATTGATTAGATGGCAGTTGCTTCGCGGGTTACTGCCAACCAATTAACCACTCGGTGCTTTTTATCCCCCACTTATCGGTGTTTGATCAGTCAGTATGTGAGGTCACATGTTTTTCAATGATGCCTAACTCGACGAGGGCTTTGAAAGCAGCTTTTTGCTCTGCTTCTTTTTTATTTGTCCCCCATGCACTTGGAAAGTGATGTTCTGCGATCACTACCTCAGATTCAAAACATTTATCGTGGTCGGGTCCCTTTTCGTCAAGCAGTATATAAACAGGCATAGTATTGTACCGTTCCTGAGCGTATTGTTGCAACAGAGATTTGTAATTACCTTGAGCCTGTTCTTTGTCAGCTTGTTCGATGAGTGGTTCAAAAACTCTCAGGATAAAACTACGAGCGGCATCGAAGCCACCATCAAGGTAAATCGCAGCTATAACAGCTTCCAGCAGCGCTGCTGCAAGAGACCTGGATAAGGCTCTACTTGAAGCCATGCTTTTTCCTACTTTAAGGAATTTTTGCAGGCCCAGATGTCTGGTGACCTGAGCACAGGTCTCGCGGGAAACAAGCATACTTTTGAGTTTCGTCAATTCGCCTTCCAAACGGCCTGAGAAACGCTCAAACAGGGTTTGACAAATTACAGCACCCAAAATGGCGTCGCCGAAAAATTCCAACCTTTCATTGCTTAAAAGTCGATTATCAACTGCGGAGGAATGAGCAAACGATTTGATTAAAAGATTGGTGTTGGAAAACTGATACCCTATTATCTGCTCGATTTGCTGCAGAGTCTCTTTATCCATTTAATTCGGTCCTAATTTTACAATTCATCGCGAGCAGATTACGAACATCGCTATGAGTTTCCACCATAACTGCAGGCCTCATTAGTGATATTCGTAGCCGGCTCAACAAAAAACATATTTTCACTTACCAGAAGAAGATTCAATTGTCAAGTTTCTCTACGCCAGATACTCGAATTTAGTCAGCAGTCAAAGGACAAGTTACCGGAATGTACGATTATCCGACCATTTGAAGGCTGGCTAAGGCAACAAATTTATCGTCAGTAATTTCGAAAATTCCGTCGAGACCTGTTACCGTAAAGATGCCTTTTGTTGCTGCGGCGACGCTGCATAAGACAAGACGATGGCCGCAATCACCCAAAAGCTTTCGCAACTTCAGTAGTTTCGAGAGACTTGAAGAAGTCACGATATCAACGCTGCCGAAGTCGATTACTACATCGCAATCTCCTCTGTCGCGCACGTCCTCAATAACTGTTTTGAGTTCATCGCCCATTTCAGGCTCAGCGGGCAGGTCCACAAGAACGATGTCTTCCGACCAGTTTTGAATCCCCATTGTTCATCTCCTTGTTTCAATAATATATACTCCAGAGATTATCAAATACTGTATCGTACTGTATCGGCATAAGCTCTCAGACGGTTAAGTAAAAACAATGTAACAATGTCTGCATGGAAAGAAATGCGCTCACTCTATGAGTTTGCTTTGTAAAAGACGATGCTGTGAGATTCTATTTGACCTGCCGTATAGACCGATAAAACTGGCATTTCAGGTTTTTGCTTTTTACCAAAATAGGAAGTCAGCAGCCGTTTTATAATTTTCTGTCTAATTTCCGGTAGCTTATAGCTTCTGCTATATGTTCGGGGCGGATATTTTCTTCGCAGGCTAAGTCCGCAATGGTTCGGGCGACCTTGCAGATTTTATCGTGCGCACGAGCGGAAAGGCCGAATTCCGTCATCGCTTGCTTGAGCATCAGTTCGCTGGCAGAGTCGAGCTTACAGAATTTCTCAATCTGCTTATGGCTCATCCGGGCATTTGTCATTACGTTTGAATCGCCAAACCGGCTCTGCTGAACTTTTCCTGCATTAACAACCTGAGCTCCTATAGTTGCTGAGTCAAGCCGGCTTGAGCCAGACCGAAGTTTGCTGAAACTTATCGGTGGAACGTCAATGTGAATATCGATTCTGTCCACCAATGGCCCGGATATTTTTGACAGATACCTCTCGATTTGGCCGGGTGTGCACTTGCACCTTCTTGCATCACTTCCGAAATAGCCGCAGGGACAGGGATTCATCGCAGCAACTAACATAAACTGAGCAGGAAATCTGACCGTTTTCTTGGCTCGTGAAACGATAACAAAACCATCTTCCAGCGGCTGACGAATCATCTCTAACACATGTCGCTGAAATTCGACGAATTCGTCAAGAAATAATATTCCAAAATGAGCCAAAGACAGCTCTCCGGGATGAGGTGTTGTACCTCCTCCGATTAGAGCCGGACCACTGGCTGAGTGGTGTGGCATTCGCACGGGTCGAGTTGCCAGCAATGCCTTGTCTTTATCCAACAAGCCGACTGAAGAATATATGCTGGTAGTCTCGAGTGACTCCTTCAAGCTCAGATGTGGCAGAATAGTTGCTAATCTTTGAGCCAACATTGTCTTTCCCGCTCCAGGCGGGCCGATCATCATTATATTGTGTCCACCGGCAGCGGCAACGGTTAGCGCCCGCTTTACGCTTTCCTGTCCCTTAACATCCGCAAAATCAACATCGTAATTCGATGCAATGTTAAAAAGCTCATCAATATCAACGTTTGTCGTCTCAAGAGCCAATTGTCCCGAGAGAAAGGATGCCGCCTGAGCAAGCGAGCCGACACCATAAACTTCTATATCCTGAACAACCGCGGCTTCTTTGGCGTTGTCTATAGGGACAATCATTCGGCGAAAACCATTTGCAGCTGCGGTCATCGCCATACTTAGTACACCATTGACAGGCCTGACTCTGCCGTCCAAGGCCAGCTCACCGACAATAATAAAATTTTTGATGGAGGGATTTGCTAATATCTTCTGGCCTATGAGCATTCCTAAAGCAATAGGTAAATCAAAGGCAGGGCCTACCTTTTTCACATCAGCCGGTGCCAGATTTATCAGTGAATGCGTCTTTGGGTACTTAAAGCCTGAATTGATAATTGCGCTTTTGACTCTCTCTGTGCTCTCTTTTACCGCGGTATCAGGCAAGCCTACAATGAGAGACTTTTCAAGTCCGCCCCTTGCGACGTCAACTTCAACCTCGCATATAACGCCTTCAATCCCTTCAAGCGTGACACTGTGCAGTCTGGCTAACATAATTTGTCTTCCTATCCTTTTGTGAAAGAATATCAGATGATAAGAATTAAGTCAAATAGCATAAAGAATTTACAATAGGCAAAATTTCTAAATGATATTGTTTTTCTCACAATTCTCTCATTTTTGCTTTGCTAACATGGTAGTCAGCAAAGCCGACCACAATTGCAGGCTGCAGAATAATATCTGTTTACGTATTATGAGAATAGTAGACGGACG
>CAZVUF010000160.1:0-6640 GCA_964629355.1 uncultured Pirellulales bacterium
CGTAAACTTCCGGCGACCGCTTGTGTTGCATCCAGCGATGAAGAATTAGCAAGGCGTATTCAGCACACCTTTAATTGTCCCTGGCTGCGTGTTTATACCAACACCGATATCGTTGGCGTTGAGCTGGCTGCAGCCTGCAAAAACATAATTGCTATTGCCGCAGGGATTATAGACGGCGTAGGGGTCGGCGATAACGCAAAGGCCGCCCTTTTGACCAGGGGACTCGCTGAAATAACCCGCCTGGGCCTGGCGATGGGGGCTAAGCCACAGACCTTTGCCGGATTAGCCGGACTCGGCGATTTGGTGACGACCTGCATTTCGCCAAAAGGCAGAAACCGCTCGCTCGGCGAAAGAATAGGCAAAGGACAAACCCTCCAGCAGGCGCAAAACGCTACTGAATCAGTTGTCGAAGGTGTCGCCACGTGTAAATCAGTCGTTGCCTTAGCCAGCCGGCATGATGTTGAGATGCCGATTACACAAGCGGTTTATGAAGTGCTATTTGAGAATAAGCCCGTCCGCACGGCGATTGACGAGCTAATGAGCCGCCAGCTAAAAGCTGAATAACAAAACGAGACCCCACACAAATACGATTAGAAGACGAGCCATAATAAACAAAAAATAGGTGGCTGTCCCTATTTCTATTTCAATGAATTTAACAAACGTTGATGATGACAAAACGTGGAACTATAAGCTATTTACTGATGGTAAAGAAAGCGACGATTGGACAACTATCCTATCACATGAGACTAAGATACTGACCTTGCCTATTTCAGGATTAGGATTGAGTACTGTTGATGCAGGTTTTATGATTGGTAGTAATAGTTATCGAGATTCGATTGATACCGTCGTAACAGTTCCTGAACCCGCCACCATTGTGCTTTGCAGTATCGGCGTGTGCCTTGTCTCTTGGCTAAGAAGACGAAGGTCTCTTTAATACATTAAAACTACTGTGTAAAATAGGGACAGCCACCTATCTTATCAACATTCCTTTTTAGTTTTTTGTTGGTGTGCGAAATACACACTACATGATCTATTATTCATCTACGAGTCCCGAAGCATTGTATTTGAACGTGACGCCCGTAGCCGAATCTTCAACTATGTCTCCGGGCATTAGACGGAGCTTGGCAAGTGAAAATTCTTCAGCCTCAATTGGTTTATTCGTTATGTTCTGAATGAACTGAACAATTCTTGTGGTTTTCTTGGAGCCGTCGGAGTTAACTTGGCTGAATGTGATATTCTTGGGAACAAACACACCATCCACTTCCTCATAATCGTAATCCCAAGCCTCCCGGCCTATTGAATCGGCAGACTTACGCTTACGGACATATTTGGTGATGCAGCAGCCTTTTGAAAGGTCAAACTCGTAGTAAGCAGTAATAGCCGGTGTTGTCTTGCTGGATAATGTTTCAAAAAAGACGATGTTTGCTTTTCTCCATACTTTTCCATCGCTGATATTGGGATCATTGGCCTTCTCATAATAAAACATGAGCCTTTCATACCAGTCTCCTTCTATCGATTCGAAAAAATACATAGGGTGAAATTCATCATTCCAGCTCCGAATAGGTAAAGACACCGGCTTAATTATTACGAAGCCCGGTGGTCTTTCAGGTGTTGGAGGCACTGGAAAAAGCATATATATTGTTTTGTCTTTGACGATTCCAGAAGTAAAATAGGGTTTCTCATCGACAGAGTGCATGTTTTTTCGTGTTATTTGTCTCTCCAATTCATTCCAATACCATCTCACTGCGCCTTGATTCGCATCGAAAACGAATTCTACTGAAATTTTACGCTTAACAGTCTCGTCTGGATTGAAGTAAGGACCCTCATGAGAAATAATGGCTTTACCCTGCCATATTTTAATTTTGTCCAGATTTGCCTTGTATCCATTCGCCACGAGCTTTAGCAGCTCAAGATCACCTTCAATTTTTGCGGAAGATGATTCGGGCAGGAGGCTAAGCATCAGGATGATCATAACAATTATTAGCAAGAGTGTTCTTGAGCTTTTTTCTGAAAACATTTTCCACCTCTCTCTAAAATAGAAACACCCTCCTACTTAATCGTACATATTCCCACCTCCGTGGGAAAAACGTTCATAAATAAGGCCTAAACCGGGTTAAGAGAAACCTATTGTGTAGACTTATCGATATCAAACTGATACTGATTCTTTTTGCTCTCTTTGTCCTATAATATTGCCTCTTTTTAAATAGATACTCTGCGGGGAAAACCCGTACACAATTTCCTGATTTTAAGATAACAGGGAAAACGGCGAATTTAACCGGTTTCAAATAGGAACCACCACGTGTTGCTGCCCCTATTTTCTAAATTCATAAGCGCCGATATCAGGAGCAGCTCCCTGCGGAATAGGATTTCCATCAAAATCTTCGGTCAGGCCCATATCCATTCCAGAATCAATACACGGCGAGATAGATTTGAGATGAAAATCGGCATCGGATGGGCCAACAAGAAGCGGATCCTCCCCTATCGAACGGGCATCCTGATCTGAAAATGCCTGCCATTCTTCTAAAGTATATAACCGGTTAATTCCGGGCTGCTGGTATCTTATTACATCCTTACGTTGCGGATTATAGTGGATATTGTAATCATATTCTTCTATCAGGTCGGTCGGGCTATAAGAGCTGCTTGCGTAAAGAGTTATTTGTTCCGCATTCGCAGCGAGAAAAATGTTGTTGTAACACTTGTTATCGTGCATATAACCCTGTCGAACGGAGGATTCGCTTAACCGTAAGGCCGTATCGTTGTTATAGAGAACATTATTAACCACTATATTATCATAGGTCTCATGCAATAATATGCCGTAACCACAGCCGGAAACTATATTACTTTTTACGGCCATGCCGGAAGTATGAGCGTCCAGATAAATACCGCAGACGGAGGATGGTTTTGAATAAGGTGTTCCTGCCGTATTGCCCACACAATTGCTCACAATATTGTGTGTGATAGATATATTTTTAGAATAAGAGCCCCATGTATAGACACCGCCGCCATCCGACAATAACAGTAAACAATTGGCTATTACATTATTTGAAACAACGGCATTTTCTAATCCTGCAGAGATGCCGTGATAGCACACTCTATCTATCCTGTTTCCTGAAATAACGACGTTGGCTCCCTCGGTATCCCGAATAGCACTGCCCTGTCTCGGAGAAGTCTCAAAAGAAGCAATATCAGTGAACTCGTTGTTTGTAATTTCACCGTGGCTCATTCCCCATTTCCGGATTCCATTCTCTCTGGTACGGCCGAAGATATTCCCTCTAATATAAATGTGGCCATGCGAGAGAAGAGGATATCCCGAAGCGAAGATTCCATTGCTCCCCGAGAATAGGATAACATTGTCTTTCAAATTTATATAGTCACAGTCCTTAATATATACTCCGTCTTCACTCGTATACTTTATGGCAATATTCTCTATATTAATATGCTGCCTGCTTGAGAGCTTGATACCGTTGCTTCGCACAGAACCCTCTATCAAGTGGTTGTCCGGACGGTCTCCTCCTGTAACATATAAATAGACCTTCCCCCCGCTATAACACCATTCGCCCGGCGTATCGATCTCTTCGAGTTTGCCTTCTAAATAAAATCCAAAGTTCTTTTCAGGAGCATAGCTTACATCACTATTCCAAATGATTGTGTTACCACTGTTGGCAACCACTTTTTTGATTTCTATGTTCCAGACCTTTGTCTTAACCACAATATCTGCACCTGCCCAATAATTGTCCGGCTGGGTCAAGCTATTACTAAATAATGATGTCTTGTTGGAAGAATTAGCATCTATCTCCTGCCATCCATTATCAGGCCAGCGTGCGCGAGTTTGTCTTTCTCCATCAATGAAGAGTTGCGTCACCTCAGAGTTAACATCAGCTACATAGATATTTCCTTTATATAAGCTCCATCCCGTGATGACATCAGCACCATTTATTTCAGGTTTCTCTCCAGTCCCATAGGCCCCAAAAGTAATTGAAGCAGATGTATCCCCGGAACTCGGAACTGTTAGCTGCTCCCTCCATAATTCACCTCTTTTGAATAAAACAGAATCTCCCGGAGCAGGGGTTTGACTATTAACTTTTGCTATAGTCTTCCAGGCGTTTCCAGGAGATTGGCCATCGTTATTATCATCTCCACTATTAACATCAACATAAGAGGTTGCTCCCGGACATACAGCTTGAGGCAGGATCAGCCATATCAATGTCAAAGAAACGAATATTATAAATAGAGACAGTCTCTTATTTTTAAAAGAAGTGACAGAATTTAATTGTCTCTGAGCCAAACCCTTTAACATAAGTGCGTAAACAATCATTATAATTTCCTTTTATTTAACATACTTAAAGTCCGGCCATCTATAAATGCCCCCATTAGGAATATCACCGTGTATAATAAGCAATAACAACCTTCCCGGCTTTTCTGCTTACCTCTGCTACAGGGACAGTCACTTGCTTATATCACGATTATTTTTGGTGTGCGGAGCCTATTTTTAATGTCCCTACATACCATGCAATTTTAGCGGCGCCGGGACCTGGGTGCGGATTCATCCTGATACATCCCGGTCTGTCCTTCCTGCTGACTCCTTCCTCTTGTGCCTCTGATGTTTCGTCCGCCGCGAGTGTCTCCAGTTCGCTGTGCCTCCTTCTCCTCGGCTTCCTGAATTTTTAAAATAATGTCCGCGTATTGCATTTCCCTGTTCAGCAGTATTCCGTCAATAACAGTCGTCGTCTTTTTTGCGTTCTCCACAACAGCAACCTCTCGTACAAAATCATATTGCGTCCGGACGTCTGCATAAACTGATTGCATCAGAGGCTCTTTATTATCAAGTGATACCTGAAGCCATTCATTGATTTTATTCTGGCTTTCGGAGCTGACCTGCTCAACTTCTTCCGGTTCATTTCGACGCCTGTTTCGTCCGTCGCGGCGAGTCATTTCCTGTCCCGTCTGCTGTCCCTGCGTGTACTCTTCCTGTGCGCCTCTGCCTCTTGCTCCGCGAGCGCCCCTTGCCGAACCTCCTCGCACATTTTGTGTTTCCCTTTGCTCTCTCCTCTGCGTCAACAGCTCTTTGCGTATCAAGCTGCTCAGCTCCTCTCTCTGTGTCAATACATTACCGATTATCTTTGTCGTATTTTCGGCCTTTTCCTCCTCTGCGGTCTTGAGCATAAGAGCTGTTTCCGACTTAACCTGCTCGTCCACCAATCTAAGCAGACTTGTTCTGTTATCAATCTTGTTTTGTATCCATGCTCCTTTTGCAAGCCGGTTTTTGGCTTCGATTTCTTCCAATGCCTCTTCAAGGCCTTCGTACTCCTTGACCCTGGCTTTTATCTCATTGGCATCGGCAAGTATTTCATCGCCGGTCCTCGATCTTACAAGCTGGTTTACTGCAGATTGTCCCTGTCCCTCAAGGCCCTGGTACATGTTCATTGTGCCGGGTTGATTGGCGGAAAGGCCCTCCTGGCCTCTACGTCCATAAAGCTCTCCTTCAATTGCCGTTTGTGCCGGCTCCGCTGCGCCGTGCTTCAGCAGAAGGTCCTCAATTTCAGTAAAACCTTTCTTCCTTGCTAATGACAAAGCATTTTCGCTTCCAGCCTGTGCATTGACATCGGCACCTTTGGCAATCAGCAGTTCCACGATGTCGCGGTAGCCGTAATCCGTCGCTAAAAACAGGGGTGTTTGCCCAGCACTTGTTTTCGCATTAACATCGGCTCCTTTATCGATAAGCAGACTCGCCGCATCGCTGTTGCCTTTTATGGCCGCGTAGTGCAAAGGAGAATTACCGCGGTTTTCCTGTACGTTGACATTCGCACCTTTAGAGATGAGCAACTCCACCATTTCCGTAGTACCGTACCAAAGTGCACTGTGCAGAGATGTCCAGCCCTGCCCGTTTTTTCCATTTACATCCGCCCCTTTTTCGATAGCCGCTTCTATCTTACTAATGTCACCGCCCATTATGGCCCGTTGCAGCGAATCGTTTAGTTTTTCCTGCTCCGGTCCGGGCAGGGATTGTCGTTGGGATTTTTGTTCGGCAACCTGCTGAGTTGTACCTTCCTCTGCCTGGACAGGCCAGAAGACCGCGTCACCCTCGTCAGCCCACATTCTTACGTTGCCTTTGCTGTCTCGAGCCATGTCACCACCATCATCATCGTAATCTACTCCGAAACTGTAGAGCGTAAAGGACTCCCTTGTCTGCTTATAAACAAGAGGCTTGTTGCTAAATGGATCTGTCGGAAGCTCTTTAATATAGCCGGCTGGCACAAGCTCCGGCAGCGATGCAGGATACATATCTTTGTCACTTTTATATCGCAGAACGGCGAGCGTTGTTATTAAGGCCTGTGTATCCGTCCTGCTGCGATATTCAATTTCTATTATCTTGGTCATGTCAGCCCCTATCAAAGGGTTCTGCGTGGTTTCAGATTGTGTTTGTTCATTACGTAACTGCCAGGGAGTTTGGGCCGCCATTGTATCATAGTATTCAAGAGCGTTTTTTAAATACGGCTTAAAAGCATGGTATTGAGGGTCTGTTTCGATTTGCCCCTGCATATAAACTTTTTCGCCGCGTACATCAAACGGCTCACTGTAGTTCGCCGAGAGCTGCTCCAATTGATTCTGCAGATTTTTCATCGAGTCGGTGTCAATCATT
>CAZVUF010000161.1:0-6630 GCA_964629355.1 uncultured Pirellulales bacterium
CCCTTGAGTTAGATCCTAATTCCCTCGAGGCACGTAAAGTACTGGAAGCTATGTTAAAAAAATCCTCAACGAAACATGACCCCCAGTGAAACTGGGGGCTAAATATCTTTTTATTTAGCCCCCCAATTTATTGGGGGGTTTTTCCTGTGAGGATTTTTCACCTTAAAAAAGTGGATAAATAAACGGCGCTATCGCAGTGCCGCCCAGCAATATAAGTAAACTCAAGAGCAGCAGGACAATCAATATGGGCAGCAGCCACCACTTTTTGTTGTATTTAAGAAAAAACCAGAACTCCGATAGCAGTGATGGACGCTTTTCTTGAGCAATCTTATCGAACTCGCCGAATTTCTTATCTTGGGACTTTTTAGCCATTTACAATCTCCAGTTTCATCAAAACTGATGGAAGTAGCGGTCATTGCTGTCCGGTGGACGCCGCGGTAGCCAATAGCTGTCGACGCCTGAATCAAACTTACGGCAAAGCTGATCACGGCCCATCAGACGAAAGATAAATCCAATCGGCATAATCAGAAGAAAGTAAAATACAGCCAGCAGTATAAAGCTTATTATCCAGCCGATCGGCAGCGTCACCAGTGTTAAACCGAGATAGATTATCCTTGATAGTTTAGCAGAAATTATGCTGCTTAGAAAGATAATAAAGCCGACGCCGCAAATAATTAAAACCCACTGAACCTCAAGTCCCTTGAGCATGTAAAGCAGCAGAGATATAACAGCCGATGCAATTAGAGCAATAATACCAAAATTGCGAAGCTCTTTCCGCTTAGGGTACCAATTTATTTCGACGAGTGACATTTTAAGCATCCAGCCTTTAAAAAACTTAATCCAGTTCAAATTGTGCTTTGTATTCATCTACTTCGTGTTGCTTCGCCTGTGGTTGTTGCTCTTTATAAAGGAGCATGTTTTCCATGATCAGGACATCCATATTAGTAGCCATAAAGCAACGATACGCGTGCTCCGGAGAGCAGACGATAGGCTCACCACGAATGTTAAAACTTGTATTGATTATCACCGGGCAACCTGTTTTTTCCTCGAATCGGCTCATCAAACGGTGCAGCTTAGGATGACGTTCAGCATCGACAGTCTGAATCCGTGCCGAATAATCCACGTGAGTGATAGCAGGCACAGAGCTTCGTTTTCCTCTCAATTTATCTAAGCCTTTAAGTTTCTCCAACGGTGTATCTAACGGCAAACGTTTATCATTGTGAACATAAGCGACGAGCAGCATATAGGGACTTTCCTGTCCGCCAGGTAGGTCGAAATATTCTTGCATATTTTCCCTCAGAACACAAGGAGCGAATGGGCGGAAAGACTCACGAAATTTTATCTTACGGTTCATTATCGACTGCATTTTTTCACTTCTGGCATCACCGATAATACTGCGGCTTCCCAACGCGCGAGGTCCAAACTCCATTCTGCCTTGGAACCAACCAATCACCTTTTCTTCACTGATTAATTCTGCTACTTTATCAAACAGCTCTTCCTCATCTGTGTATATGTGATACTTCGCATTAACTGAGTCAAGAAACTGGCTGATTTGCCCGCCGCTGTAGATAGGTCCCAATAGAGAAGCCTGTTGTTTGTCGCGGCCATCGGCTTTACGCTCATTATTCAGTAGTTGATACCATACGAATAGTGCCGCTCCCAGCGCGCCGCCGGCGTCACCTGCCGCAGGCTGAATCCAGATATTTTCAAATGGGCCCTCCCGTAGGATTCGACCATTACCGACACAGTTCAGAGCCACACCGCCAGCTAATACCAGATTCTTCATGCCCGTCTGCTGATAAACATGTTTGGTTGTTCGGAGCATTATCTCTTCGGTAACTGCCTGGATAGATGCAGCCATATCCATTTCCCGCTGGGTCAGGGGCCATTCAGGTCTTCGAGGGGAACCGCCGAATAGATTTTCGAATCTTGAATCCGTCATTACTGTCTTGTGACAATAAGGAAAATAGGACATATTCAAACGGAATGAGCCGTCTTGCTTCAGGTCGATTAATTTATCCAATATAAGTTCGTAATATTTCGGCTCACCATATGGCGCCAGACCCATCATTTTATACTCGCCTGAATTGACACGAAAGCCCGTAAAGTATGTAAAAGCCGAATAAAGCAGACCCAGCGAATGAGGAAATTGCAGCACATGAGTCAGTTCGATTTTGTTGCCTTTGCCGATACCGAAACTGCCTGTCGCCCATTCGCCCACTCCATCCAGAGTAAGGATTGCAGCCTCATTGAAAGGTGAGGGGAAAAAAGCGCTCGCAGCGTGGGATTCATGGTGTTCGGTAAAAACATAACGCCCTTTATAACCATTATTCAAGGCCTTATCCATTTCTTTCGGCAAATGCAGCTTATGACGAAGCCACAAAGGCATACTCATCAAGAACTGCCTAAAACCACGCGGGGCATAAGCAATGTAAGTTTCGAGCAGCCTTTCAAATTTAATAAGTGGCTTTTCATAAAAGACAACATAATCAAGTTTGTCCGCAGTGATTCCGCCAGCTTGGAGGCAATAGTCTACCGCATTCGACGGGAATCGGCTGTCATGCTTTTTTCTGGTAAAACGCTCTTCCTGCGCAGCAGCGATAATTACCCCATCGCGGACAAGTGCCGCGGCGCTGTCATGGTAAAAAGCCGATATTCCCAAAATATTCATACAATGTCTTCTGCTAAAATCGCCTGAGAAAGACTCAAGACACAAGACTCAAGGATTGTTATTTGTCTTTGGTCTTGTGTCTATTTTGCCCATTATAAACTGTATCGGCCAATACGCAAAGTAGTAACAGCATATCGAGCTTTTACTAAAAGAAAGAGTCTTTTGGGGAAAAGTTGAACTTTTTACCTTTGGTTTTTGTTGGTGAATTCTGTTAGAGATTCAGCCTTAATACCAGCCGGCCTTCCGCAGCCACGTTATGGCTAAATCAACAAAATCTTTGAAATCGGTATATCAATCGTTGTTGATGTCGGCAATAACGATGGAAATGCTCGGTTCCCGGATGATGTTATAGTTGCCTGATAAGCCGCCTTGAGAGACGATTTGGCCGCCTTTGAGATGAATCGTACTGTTACAGGTGGTCCGGCCGGTAATCAGCACCGTCCCATCGCTTATCTCCAGAATCGCATTTTCGGATATGTTGACATCGCCAACAATATTTGTTGGACCGGTCAGTTTGACTAATGCGTTAGGCTCAATGACCAGATTACCAGTAATCCCGCCGAAACCTTCAAGAATTGCGTCGGCTTTTTGGGTGACGGTGTTCGCTGCCAAAGTCCCGCCAAGTAATTTCACTACTCCATTTGGCTCATTAACGAGGTTGCAGTCGAATACAACTGTGCCGTTAGATGAGGCTTCAATTTTGCCGAGATTATTTACAAAGGGTACAGCGGCCCAAATAGTCAATGTAGTGCCGGGGCCATTCGCTAATATTCCGGAGTTTGAAAATCCAGCACCGCTGCCAACCAAAAGAGGACCGCCAAAGCTGTGCAAAAAACCCTGGTTGTGGACTTCGCCGGAGGACAATGCTCCACAACCTTTGATCTCACCGGTCTCTAAATTCTTGAAGACCTCATGGCTTGTACAGTCGCCATTAAACATCTCAATTAAGCTGGAGTTCACAAATTGGTGTTCTGCCCAAAAACATTTGAAAGGACCGATAAAGACGGTACCTCTGTTAAAAATACTATCATAAACATCCATTCCTTCCCCGCCAATCTCTAATCTTTGCCCATGTGCAATATATAAGTCTCCATAGACTTCTTCAGTACCGCTTTTTGCATCGCATATGCTGGTTGTTAAACCGAGAATGAGACCAAAGATCCCGAGAACAAATAATCCGAAGACCGACTTATTTATGCCTCTTAACATAATCCACCTCCTTTTCTTGATTTAATCAAGACTCACGGTGAAACCGTCGGCTAAATACTGCAGGGCTTGGTTGCTCCTCCCATTTAATATCCCTGCTCCAGTCAATATTAAAAAAGTATCAACTTTTAAGAGCAAAAGCGATAAAATTTCGCCCTAATTTGCCGATTATGCAGAAAAGTTGTTTATTTTTAATGGTAACAAGTGCATTTTGAGGAATAAAAGTTTAGCTATATACTTGCAATTTTTTTATGGGAACGTATCATTGTAGACTCTTAGATGACTTAGAGTACATTATTTTTAAGATAAAAAAGGGTTAATTGATGTCAAGAGTATGTTACTTCACTGGCAAACGAACAGTAGCAGGCAGAAGCATCGCCCGGCGTGGTAAAGCGAAATATCTTGGTGGTGTCGGCAGAAAGGTGACAGGCATCAGTAAGAGGAAATTCAAGCCCAACATACAAAAGGTTCGAACTGTTGTTGACGGCAAGGTCTGCCGAGTTAAGGTTTCAGCCAAAGCTATACGTATGGGCTTGGTTCCAAAACGGCCCAAGCGAAATTACAAGCCCGCCGAAAAAGAGGCCGGCTAAAAATCATTTTGTAAAGACATTTTATAGCGAGGTGGGCTTTGCCTCGCTTTTTTTGTTTGAAAAGGTTCTAAAACACATGAAAAAGAAGATCGACCAAGCACAAGTAAGAAAGGTTGCCAAGTTATCACGTCTTGAATTAACCGAGGCGGAGGTTGAGGAATTTACAGGTCAACTCGGCGCAATCCTTGACTACGTAGAAAAAATGAACGAGCTGGATACCGCCGGCGTTGAGCCTCTGGCACATTGTCTGCCAATCAGTAATATCTTCCGTGAAGATTGCGTTAGAGAATCGCTTGGAACCGAAAAAACATTGGCAAATGCGCCGCAGCGAGATGGAGAATTTTTCAAAGTTCCAAAGATTCTCGATAACAGCTCCGGAGCATAAAAGCCATCAGAAGATTAGGAGGTGACTACCTATGAAAACAAGTTCCTTGGTGCTTTTTTCGTCGATAGCCATTTTATTTGCTATTAGTAATGCAAAGATAGAGCAAACCAAGATAACACCTCATCTGACTCTGCCGATCGGCCAGCATCCACAGGTGTTTGAAAAGGTAATAACCAAAACTTTGAATTGTCAATATTTGTTGTTTCTGCCCGAAGATTACGAGAAAAAACAGCAGCGATGGCCAATGATTCTATTTCTACATGGTGCAGGTGAACGCGGCAGTGATTTGAATTTAGTGAAAAAGCATGGACCACCTAAGATTATAGAAAACAGAAAAGATTTTCCCTTTATTGTTGTTTCTCCGCAATGTCCCCAGGGCCAGTGGTGGACCGAAAAAGTCGAGGTGCTGATAAACCTCTTAGACGACATTATAAACCGATACAACGTGGATACGGAAAGGGTTTATCTGACAGGCTTGAGCATGGGTGGGTATGGGACATGGACTTTAGCCGCTGCTCACCCCGAACGTTTTGCAGCCATCGCCCCTATTTGCGGCGGCGGTGAACGTTATATGGCGGATAAATTCAGAAAAGTATCTGTTTGGGCTTTTCACGGTGCGAAAGATAATGTGGTTCCAGTCGCAAAATCTGAAGAAATAGTAAATGCAATAAACGCTCGTGGAGGGAATGCCAAATTGACAGTTTATCCTAATGCCGCCCATGATTCATGGACCGTGACATACGATAATCCGGAGCTTTATGACTGGTTTCTCAGGCATCGTAAAGTTGAGCAAACCAAGTGATATGATCTATGGAAATCCAAGAGCTTAGCGTAAAAGAATTACGGGATAACATTGCCTCCCACCAGATAAGCAGCGTCGAGGCGACCGAAGTAATTTTTAAGCGGATAGAGCAAATTGAGCCGGTTGTCGGTGCCTACATAAGCACTTTTAAAGAGCAGGCAGTAGCCAAAGCACAGGAAGTTGACAAAAAAATTGCTGGCGGCAAGCCAGTAGGACTGCTTGCAGGTGTACCAGTCGCCATAAAAGACAATATGTGCACCACCTTCGGGGCTACTACCTGCGCTTCAAGGATACTGGAAAATTTTCATGCACCTTATAATGCAACGGTTGTAGAGAAACTACTTGCCGCCGATGCGGTCACCGTAGGCAAAACGAACATGGATGAGTTCGCGATGGGCTCAAGCACCGAGAATTCCGGCCTAAAACGCACCGTCAATCCCTGGGACACTACCCGCGTGCCGGGTGGTAGTAGTGGAGGTTCCACCGCCGCTGTCGCAGCCGGATTGTGTTTTGCTGCATTAGGTTCCGACACCGGCGGCTCAATCCGCCAGCCAGCCAGTTTCTGCTCGGTTGTGGGGTTAAAACCAACTTACGGCAGGGTTTCACGGTTTGGGCTTGTTGCGTATGGTTCGAGCTTAGATCAAATTGGGCCAATAACCCAAACGGTAGCTGATTCAGCATTAATGATGAATGTAATAGCCGGCCACGACCCGGTTGACAGCACAAGCGTTGATGAAAAAATTGCCCCGGTCTGTGATTATCTTGAGAAACTCAATGAACCTATAGAAAAGCTCAAAGTTGCGGTTGTGCCGCAGTTCAATTCCGGTGCTGATGAGCAGGTGCAAAAAGCCCTGAGTGAAGCGATAAAAGTATACAAACATCTCGGAGCTGAGGTTATAGAAGTCGATATGCCGCATCTAGATTATGCGATTGCTGCCTATTATGTAATAGCTACTGCCGAGGCTTCGAGCAACCT
>CAZVUF010000162.1:0-6586 GCA_964629355.1 uncultured Pirellulales bacterium
GCCTCTGCCTGAATCTGCTCGGCACAAAAGGGACATTTCTTCATGCAAGTCGTCTCTTCTGCAGGATGCTGTTTTTGCACCTGCATCGGCTTTTCCGCGCAACAATATATGTCTGATTTTGCTCCCATATTATTGTTTATCGACCATTCAGCAAGGATTCTTTAGCAACTTACTATTCGTTTGTGATTGGTTTCCGGTGGGACTACTCTTAGCCGAGGGCTTCGAAATCTGCCAAATCCTTTTTTCTGCCAAGTGTCCTTTTATTGGCAATGAAACCATCTTTACCTATGAAAAAAACCGGTATGTCACCGTAATTACATGCCACCTTGCCGGTCTGAGCCTCCTGCCAGGAAACATCAGTAAGCTAAGTCATTATATCAACACACACAGGCAGCACTCTAAGCTGAATTACATTTCCATGCGAGGTGAAATCCTTCTGCGACAGATTCGTTAAGCCGAAACCGAATTCATCAAGGGTTGACAGGAATGGCGGGATTGTGCATACTTATCCGCCATAGGCAGACTTGTCTTACAATAATAAATTCTGGGACACTTGTCTCGGCGGCGGCCGAGCCGGAGCAGGAAGCCCCGCTTAAAGTCTGGATTATGTTCAAATAGGAGTTACGCAATGAAAATTACTATCTTCAACGGTTCACCCCGAGCAGAAAACAGCAACACGCACTTTATGGTAGAGCAGTTTACAAAGGGAGCCGAGCAAGCCGGTGCAGAGGTTGAAAATATATTCCTTGCAAAAAAAGAAATAAAGCCCTGCAGAGGTTGCTTTTCCTGCTGGCTGAAAACGCCGGGCCAGTGCATTATTAAAGACGATATGGCTGAATTAATCGAGAAACTCGCAGACTCGGATATTGTCGTTTTCGCAACCCCGCTTTACGTCGATAATGTCACTGGAATTATGAAAAATTTTATGGATAGAATTATTGCTGCTGGTGACCCACATATTGAAAAAGACGAAAACGGAGAGAGTGTGCATGTAAACAAACTTGGAAAGATCCCAAAGCTGGTCGTCATATCAAACTGCGGCTTTCCAGAGCAAAGCCACTTCCAGGTGCTTGAATTGCTATTCAAAAGGATAGCGAGAAATATTCGAACCGAGGTTATCGGCGAAATATACAGAGGAGGAGGCGCTATATTGAAAGATGCCCCTTTAATCTTAAAACCTCTAACTATGAAATATTCAAAGCTGCTTCAAAAAGCAGGCAGAGAAATCGTAGAAAACAATAGACTCTCAAAAGAAACCAGGCAGGAACTTGAAAAGCCGCTTATCCCCGCTGATACATACATTGCAGCGGCAAATAAATACTTTGACCAGTTACTATCAAGTGCCTAAATGATATCGGCTGTGTGATGACACTGTGGCCAGTCTTATTAACTTAAACAGTAAAAGTGTGAGAAAATAAAATTTCAAGCTATACTTTTTGACCTCGACGGCACATTGCTCAATACCCTTGCCGATTTGGCGAACGCGACTAACGCTGCATTGAAGCAACTCAGCCTTCAAACTCATCCGCTCAATGACTATCGATACTTCGTTGGTGATGGTATATATCGGCTGGCAGAACGAATTTTGCCAAAAGAGCATCTTGATGATAAGACCTTAAGTAAGTGCATAACAGCTATAAAGCAGGAGTATGGAAAACGCTGGGCAGAAAATACAAAACCATATCCCGGCATAACGGAATTGCTATCCGAATTAGAAAAAATCGGCATTCTCAAAGCAGTCCTATCGAACAAATTGGATGATTTCACAAAAGTTATGGTGAAGAAATTATTGCCCGGATTTTCCTTTAATATCGTTCGTGGCGCTCAACGATCAATTCCTAATAAGCCTAATCCTGCTGCAGCGCTTCAGATTGCCGATGAACTTCAGATACCGCCCGAACGGTTTATTTATCTCGGCGATACCAATACTGATATGCAAACAGCTAATTCCGCAGGGATGTTTGCAGCAGGAGCGCTGTGGGGTTTTCGCTCTGCTGAAGAACTATTGGCAAACGGAGCAAAAGTCCTGGTAAAAACGCCCCAAGAGGTCCTGACACTACTCGTGGGCGAACATGGATAAAGGGACATCCACCGCGGCGATATAAGCCATAGCAACGGCTGAGTAACGGTCATGTCAGCTCTGACAGGGAACACTCACAACGGAAATGAATATCAACAAAACCCACTTTTTGTACTGCACAGAATTATACATTTTGTCAGTCCCTTTATTCCTCGATTTAGCAAATTATTATACTTTGGATTATGCCGATTTACTAATTTTTTCGACTTGATATGTTTTCTTAAATACCATCGAGGTTTTTCCTTGCCTTTACAGATAATGCCGACAATAATCTGGTAATTGGTAACTGGTATTGGTAAATATGGCTCAGGAAGAACAGGTATTAGTTGTTGAGCGAAAAATCATCGAACAGGTAGGGACGTTTCACGGGCTTGCTTTTAACGTGGATCGTTACCTCCGCGAGATTTTTGTTCAGGGTGTTCCACGTTTTATGCCCAGAGCGCAAGCGGAAAAAGACCAATCATATAAGCAGCTCATTCCATACGTCATAATGGCTTGTCACGGGAAATACCTTAGCTATGTCAGGGGAAAGCGAGCAGGCGAGACACGGCTTGTTGGCCTTAGGTCTATCGGCATAGGAGGCCATATTAATCCCCGTGATGACATGCCTTTATTCAATACCGACTTCTATGAAACCTACATTACCGCTGTCGAGCGAGAAGTAACGGAGGAAGTATCCGTAGAAGCAAATCATACCGATAGAATTGTTGCTTTGCTCAACGATGATTCTACCGAGGTTGGAAGTGTGCATCTCGGAATTGTTCACTATTGGAATCTGGATGCGCCAAAGGTCACCAAGCGGGAACAGATGATTAGCCAGATGTCTTTTGAGACAGCGGCCGAACTGCAGGAAGTCCGAGATACTATGGAGACATGGTCGCAATTATGCCTCGACGGCCTCGCCGAGATGGAAAAATTGTTTATATAAAGTTTTTCAATAACCGTTGTAGAAGCTCCATTGGCATGCCCATTACATTCGTCAGGCTGCCTTCTATTTTCTCGACAAACTCATCGCCGCTCTCTTGTATAGCATAAGCGCCGGCTTTATCCCGCCAGGACTCGCTTTTTATGTGCTCGGCGATTTGCTCAGCAGTCATCTTCTTCGGATAAACAGTCGTGGTGTCACTTTCTACTATTTCGATGCTGTCACTTAGCCGAACAATTGCAAGGCCGGTAATCACTTTATGCGGCGCACTAAAGAGCTTCCTGGTAATCTGCTCTGCTTCTTTCGCACTGGCGGGCTTACCAATAATTTCGCCGTTAAAATCAACAACAGTATCAGCACCAATGACCAAGCAATCTGGATTCTTTTTGGCAACACTCTTAGCTTTTGCTAAAGCCAGCCGTTTGGCATACTCACAGGCTGTATATTGCTCAGCCGGAAAGGCTGACTCATCAATATCAGGGGTAACAGAAATGAATTTATAACCTGCTTCAGCCAACAACTGTTTCCGCCGGGCGGAGGCTGAAGCCAAAATTATCGGTACCGGATACTGTTTAGACATAAATTAATCTTCCTGCAGAAAATATCAGAATATCTATTAAACTTTGTCCAGGCAAAGGATATTTTTCGTGGAGTGGTTTGTTACTGCTGAATTAGTAGATTAAGTGGGGCGTGAATTTGAAGTGTTAAGATAGCGACGCCGTCTTCACGGGAATACCAAGCCACATCGTCTGGCTTACCCCACAATTAGCAAACTGATAAAAGATGTTGACTCTCACATATTTCCGTTGTAAATCGATTAGACTACTCTTGTACCAGCAAAATAATTGCATTATCTATCATTTTGGGAACTGTAGTATTCCTGTCGCCGGACAAGTATTTTTGCCAATTCTCTGGGATAAACATTATTTCAAATGAAAGCTCAATAATCTCGAGGTATTTATTTACTGACTCACTGGCATTGCCGTAAAAATAATGAAGGGTGTGTTTACCATCCATAGGCATAAGCTTTTCGGGAAAAAGAAAATGAAGCAATTTTGAATTAGAAACTAATTTTGCTTTTCCTTTCATCACATGTAATCTTTCGTACGTTTCTCTTAAACACTGCTTCATTTTCTTTATGTCCATATTGCTATTTTCCCAGAAGCTTTCTAAAGATTTGATTTCTTTTTTACAGGAAAGTATACTCTTTTTAAATTCATCGAAGTGTTTCATTTTTGCCGCGCGGCTGTTCATATCCCAAGCTACCAAAGTCGCATATATAATCTCAAGATTGCGATCATCACTCAAGAAGGATCCGATGCTTTTGGAATTATTCCTTAAATGAATTAACTTCTTGTAAAAATACAAATCGGGCCCAGGGCCATTCCTATAGAGGTCATCTATTTCTCGGATGTTATTTTTAATGCGGTTGACTATCTGATCGACTTTTTGATTACGTCTTTTCATGTTAATGGTCCCTTTATTTAATGACCGATTTAATCTGCATCATTGAATTGCATAGATTTTATTGAGAAGATATTCTATCGACTCTCTATTTTTCCAATCACTTCTCAGCTTTCTCTTCCTGAAGCTTCTTGAAGGTCCTTGAGAAATTCTGGAAAATCGTGCAACCCAAAGCTCTGTGCCTTGTGAACATCCTCCCACGCTTTATCAAATTCTCCCTTCTTATAGTAGTCATATCCCCGATTGTAGTAGGCTTCAGCAAACCTTGGGTTTATCTCAACGGCCTTGGTATAATCTGAGATGGCTTGGTCGATCTCACCTTTAGCCGTATGGGCAGCCCCACGATGGCAGTAAACTACTGCATCTTTCGGGTTTATCTCGATGGCCTTGGTATAGTCTGAAATAGCCCGGTCGAACTCGCCTTTAGTCTTATAGGCAATACCCCTAACCAAATAGGCGCCAGCATCCCATGGGTTTATCTGAAGAGCATTGGTAAAATCTGAGATGGCTTCGTCATTACGACCTTTATTAGCATACGCAATTCCGCGACTGCGGTAGGCTTTAGCAAACCTTGGGCTTATCTCAAGGGCCTTGTTTAAGTCTAAGATGCCCTGATCATACTCTTTTTGCATACAAAAGGCATTACCCCGAGTGAAGTAGGCTTCAGCAAATCTTGGGTCTATCTCGATGGCCTTCTCGCAGTCTGAGATCGCTTGATCGTACTTCTTTTGCATACAATAGGTATCTCCCCGAATGGAATAAGCGTTAGGGTCCCTTGGATTTATCTCGATGGCCTTGGTATAATCTGAAATAGCCTGGTCGAGTTCATCTTTAGCCTTATACGCATTCCCGTGAGTTAGGTAGGCATCAGCATCCCTCTCCCGATTTTTGTCGGCGTTGTAATCAGAAACGATCGCGCCCGCTACAACAAAGTAATTTGGATTTCGATCCACCCAATCCTCTAAGATGTAATTTAATTCTGGGTACTCTTTAAGACATTCATTTATAACAACAAATCTTTCTGCTAATAACTTAGTCACCTTACCTTGTAATTCAAGAGTTTGTTTTTTCTTCGATGGATTGTTTTCTACTGTAGAATTACATTGATACCATGAATCAACACCTTCGGGAATAGCTTTTAATGCGTCCTGCAACCGTTCCCTTGCTTTCGTTGCCTTTTCGTATGGTTCCATTGCTTCATTATATTCTTCCATAAACTCAGATTGGGTTTTTTTCATGTCCTCTTCAAACTCTCTTTTAACTCTTCTGTCAAATTGTTCATCCGATTCTATATATCCGTTATTTCCGAGCACTTTACAGCCAATAGGGTATTTCGACTTTGCGGCCATACATGGCATTCCTGTTATCTTGTCTATGTTTACGAAGGTTTCGCTGTATCCAAAAGAGTCCTTTAGTACAATATGGAAAGGAAGGTCAAGATTCGATCCAGTGATGATATGCACAAAGCCAATGCCAATAACTATCAGAATACTTGCAACAAATAAGGTGACCGATGTTTTTTTGTACCACTTCTTTTCTTTAAAAATCTTGTACTTTTCCCCTGGTGCTCCACAATGTGGACATTTTTCTGCTTCTTCACTAACTTGCTTTTTACATTCTTTGCATTGAATGAGTCCCATATTAATTCCACCTTCATAAAATAGGTCTTATTGATAAAGCCATTACTCCTGCCAAAACTTTGGGGGTGCAGGTCAAACCTACCATTTGATAATGGATAATCCGTCTAATACTAAACAAAATTGGTAACGTAGCTGGCGCGATTTTCCCCGTATTCTTAGCAGGATTTTCGGCATAATCATAGTTGCACTTAAATAGAAAAGGCTTTATTCGGACAATACTGAGGGTTTTGCTAAAAGAGGTAAAAACGCAGATCAAAAAGCTGCCTGTGAATTCTTCAATATCTGATACGCTGAGGGATCGAAGCTATATGTCTTTGAAATCGGCACCGAATACTTCTGCGGTGAATAAATAGATTTCGGTTTCCGGGTCACGCCAGGCGTCTGCGGCAAGGCCTGCTTTGTGTGCGCAGCAGTACGAGAGAAATTCCTCTTTGCTCCAGCCGGTCTCGGTGGCCACCTGCGGCAGAAAACAGCCGG
>CAZVUF010000163.1:0-1746 GCA_964629355.1 uncultured Pirellulales bacterium
GTTATACTTTTATGTCGCCGTTATAGATCATTGCAGTCCTCTACCTCCCACTGTAGTCTTGGATAATCGCCTTCGCATATCATCCAGACGTGGCTGAAGTCCCAGCCGGCGCTGCGAAACGCGTCTTCGTTCCGCATCTGCTCCGTGGTAAGGCCTGTTCCGAGCTCCAGCGGGTCCGAGCCAGTGCTGACAGCTATACCCGATGACTCTGTGTCCCAGAAACAGGCAACTGTCAGGGGACCCCAGTGCGGTATGCTTGTATATCCAAACAGCCCACCGATGAATGGGCCTCTATCCTCGGTTTCCAGGGCAAAGAGCTCGCAGGCGGCGTAGCAGTTCATGACTTGAGTGTGACGGGACTCTCCAACCAGGCCTCCCACGATGGAACCGGTGACTGATCCCTGGGCGTAGCAGTCCGCGATCGACAGGCCAGAACTCCAATGGGCGCTGCCAGCCAAACCGCCGGCGGTTTGCTCAGCGGTCACTTCACAATTTGCCGAAGACCGCCAGATTATCATTCCGGAGGCACCAATCAGGCCACCCACATAGCTGCTGCCAGTGACTGTGCCCGTAGCGCAGCATTCGAAAATACTCCCTTCGGGTCCTCCTCCACCGACGAGCCCTCCGACGTACCGGTGGCCGCTGACCTCGGCCTGGACCTCACAGCGTATCAAAGTGCCGCCAGGGCCGCCGCCGACCATTCCACCGACACTATCCTCGCCGATGACCTGCACCTGGGCAACACAATCCACAAGGCTGGCATCCCAACTGGAACCAACCAGCCCGCCGACGTCCTCGGCCCCTGAGACCTGCCCCGTCACGCTGCAGCGGAGAATCATCCCGTGAATATTCAGCCCCGCGATCGCTCCGCAGGGCGAACCACTAACGACCACGTCGGTGAGGCGCAGGTCCTTGACCAGGCCTGAAAGAATGCCGAAAAAGCCGGCGTCGTACCCATACTTTCCCTCGATGTGCAGATTGGCAATCGTATGTCCCTGGCCGTCGAGGACCCCGTCGAACGGGGAGCCCCCGTGCCCACTAACATTATTGGAGTCATCCTGCGTGATCAGCGCATCCTCGAATACGCGGCCGCCGGGCAGGTTGGGATCGAGGTCGATATCCGCCACCAGGACAAAGCTTTTGTCCAGGAGATTGTGATCCGAGCCGATGGCAATTAGCTGTTCGGCTGTGGCAATCTGGTAAGGATCGTTCGGCTCGCCCGTGCCTCCAGCAAATTCTACAGATAAAGCTGAAGATTGTAACATTAAACACACCATCAATATTATCTCACGTTTCATAATTACCTCCTTTTTAGAAAAATATAAAATGTTTATAACAGATTTTTATGGCTCATAAGCTAAAGTATTGGGTGTCTGTGCATAATTTAGCCTGTCCAAAGATTAAAATCCTTCTGTTTCATAAGAATTAGAGCCGTGGGTCTGTTGAAAAAATCTGTGTTTTTGTTTAATACGCAGGAGTTTCTTCAATACAGACGACCTAATTCTGGACTACGAATCCGAGGTGTGCTCTCGCTTGTTGTTAGATAATTTACACTGCCGGCAGGGAATTAGCAAGAAAAAAACATAAGGGCATAAAGGCACAAGTGCATAAGGCATAAGAAAAAAGTGCACAAGAGCATAAGACATAAGTGCATGAGGTTTATCCCGGCAGAAGGAGAATAGACCTAATCTTTCGCCGCTGGCAACGCATCAGATACGCGACAAGGTCGCCAGTAATTCGGTCGGG
>CAZVUF010000163.1:1756-6501 GCA_964629355.1 uncultured Pirellulales bacterium
CGGTCGGGCGTGCCCGTGCCCTTGGTGACAAGCCTGGCCATGAGCGTTTTTGTTGCAGGGTCCCATTCGAGGTTGATTGCCCCCCGGACTTCCGGGTCGGTGCTGTGGAGCTTGGCCCAGCCGGGATTGCGCCCCGACGTTTTCTGTTTCAATACCACGAGATTGTACTTCGCCAAACGCTTATCGTTAATGATGGCTTCGCGGAGACTCTCACTACTATAACACGTTACATGGATAACGCTCTGCATTTTTTTAAGCCCTTTATTCTTGCCTTGTCGAATAGTTCTACTAAAAGCCCAGAAACAGATGCTTTCACGATGCCCTTAATTGGCCTGTTATGCGATTGTTTGTCTATTTTTCGTGTTTTGATTCCTCTCTTTTCGAGAATCAGTTTTGTTTCGTTGGAAATCGTCGATGGAGCAACAATGATGAGCTCTATGTTAGACCGTCCAGACATACGAAGCCCTTTGCTTGCTTTGAGCAGAGGCTGGTCGATGTCGCGGACATCCATACCACCAAGCACGAACATATGAAGGGAAAAATCGTCATTAGCAGCCTTACGAAACTCATATCTTAGCTTTTTAGTCAACATGGGGAAATCTCGCTCATCGACAATTGGGAGATGAGAACCAAGGAGGCTACCCCAACCCTTAGGCAAGTCAGGATGTGCCTGCAACATGGCACCGATTATGTATCGCATATTCCGTTGGTAGTCGGGCGATAGTGGATTTTCAGGATAAGTGACTTCGCGAGGTCTCAAAGCAAAATAAATACCTATGCCGCAAATAATCAAGGCTGTTCCCCATAGCCAGCCTTTCCTGTTTACAACAAATCTGAGCAATGGTCCGAAGATAAGTAATATCCAGTACATATTAGTTATAAGGGTATGTTTATATTCCTTGATCTGAATGAGTTTGAGCCGCTCGACAATTAATTTGGCCTTCGTTTGGAATACTTGTGTACTCAATGTAAATTACCTGTGATTTCATTTCTATCCGCCCAATTACTAATTATAGGTTTCTTATAACTCCCCAACACACAGAAGAATTTATAGTATCTGAACCGCAAATCCAGGATGTGCTCTCGCCGTTATTTATTATAAAATTTACACTCCCGGCAGGGGATTTTCAAGGAAAAAGTTATTTCGTATATCGTATATGGTATGTGGTATATCATACGTCGTTTTTTATATGCAAATTTTTAAAAAGGATATAAAATAGGAATGAGTAGTATGGAGCATTGGGCAAATAATAGAACTATGAATTTTAAAGGAGTAAGTAGGTCAGATGTTTTATCAAGGAACGTATAAAAAGATATTGTTGCTCTTCAGTATTGTCTGTCTACTTTTATTTTGTAGCTACAGCTTAGGGCAAGAAGATTCTTTTGCCGATTTAAGGGAAGACTTCAAAGACCCGCCGCAAAGTGCCGGTGTTCGTTGTTTCTGGTGGTGGCTAAACAGCAATGTCACCAAGGAGGCAATTACCCGGGATTTGGAGCAGATGAAGGCCAAGGACTTCAGCGGCGCATTGATTTTCGACGCCGGCGGGGCAGAGCAGCGCGGCAACCGCCAGGTCCCGGCGGGGCCGCTTTTCGCAAGTCCGCAATGGCGGGAACTTTTCGTACATGCTGTTAAAGAGGCCCATCGGCTCGGACTGGAGCTGAGCCTAAATATTCTTAGCGGATGGAATCTGGGCGGGCCTATGGTGACGCCGGATATGGCTGCCAAGACCCTGACCTGGTCGGAAATGCAAATCGAAGGTCCAACCTCCGAGCCGATTCAGTTGCCGATACCCAGACACCGCTCCGATTACTACCGTGACATCGCGGTACTTGCTTATCCAATAAGAGATATACCTCCGAATCCAGCACGCCAGCCGATTCGCGACTTAGAGAAAAAGGCTGTTTTTGATGAGATCGGCTGGGATGCGCCGGATTGTCGGTTCCTTCTGGAAGATTACCCGGCTATTGAGGATGAAGAGGACACATTCGTAAAGGATATTATCAATCTTACAGATAAACTTTCATCTGACGGCATGTTGAATTGGCAGGCCCCTGCCAGCAAGTGGGTGGTGCTTCGTTTTGGTTATTCCTTAGGCAGCGCCCGTGTTTCCACGTCCAGCGGTGACTGGCAGGGTCTTGTGATTGATTACATGGATTCAGAAATATTCAAACAGTACTGGGACCAGGTTGTAGTACCGATATTGGATGATGCCGGCCTATTAGTCGGGCAAACTCTAAAATATTTGTGCACCGATAGCTGGGAATGTGGCGGGGCCAACTGGACCCGTAATTTTCAACAGGAGTTCGCCAAGCGACGAGGTTATGACCCGACGCCGTATCTGCCGATTATCGCAGGGAAAATTATTGAAAACCGTGACATCAGCAATCGCTTTCTGGCCGATTTCCGCAAGACCGTGGGCGACTGCATCGCGGAAAATCATTATCAATATTTTGCCCAATTGGCACGCCAGCGAGGCTTGGGGATTCACCCAGAATCCGGCGGCCCACATGCGGGACCTTTCGATGCGCTCAAATGCCAGGGACGCAGTGACATTGCCATGGGTGAATTCTGGGTGCCGTCGCCTCACCGCCCCCGCCCTTTTGAACGGTTCTATGTAAAGCAAACCTCTTCAGCGGCTCATACTTACGGCCTGAAATTCACAGGGGCCGAGGCCTTCACCTCGATTGGACCGCATTGGAATGACCTGCTCTGGGCCGCTCAGAAGCCGTCATTCGACCATGAAGTCTGCTCCGGCCTGAACCTGTGCTTTATTCATACTTTTACCTGCTCACCCAAAGAGATGGGCCTGCCGGGACAGGAATATTTTGCTGGCACGCATTTCAATCCCAATGTCACCTGGTGGGAGTATGCCGATGCTTTTCTGGCCTACCTGCACCGCTGCCAGTTTTTACTGCAGCAAGGTAAGTTTGTGGCCGATTGTTTATATTATCAAGGTGACCACGTCCCCAACCTGAGAAGGCTGAAGGAGGATGACCCTGCCAAAGTCTTACCTGGATATGATTACGATTCAGTCAGCGAAGAGGTTTTGATTGAGCAAACATCAGTTTCCGACGGCCGAATCCACCTGAATAGCGGCATGCAGTATCATCTGCTGGTGCTACCTGATCACAAGGTCCTGTCGTTGGCTGCGCTAAAGAAAATCAAAGAGTTAGTCTATAACGGCGCAACAGTTTTAGGGTATAAACCGCTTAAGACTGTCAGCTTAACGGGATATCCACAATGTGATAAGGAATTCACAGAATTGGCGGACCTCATTTGGGGCCCGGCCAGTCAAACTAACGGAGCGCATGGTTTTGGAAAGGGTAAGGTAATTTGGGGCTATACAGGCCGTAAGGTGCTTTTAACGATGGGCATTAAGCCTGACTTTAAAGTCCCCGCTAAGAGTATTGATTATGTCCATTACACCATCCCTAACGCAGACATGTATTTTGTCTGCAATCAGACGGACCAAATGCGGAATGTGAATCGCACGTTCCGAGTCACGGGCCGGCAGCCGGAGCTGTGGAACCCGGTTACAGGTGACATTTGTGAAGCTAAGGCCTTTAAGCAGACCGATGGGAGAACGGAGATTCCCCTGCACTTTGCTCCATACGGCTCCTGGTTTATTATCTTTCAAAAAACCATACCAGCGACTCAACAAGGTACGGCACTTGCAAACGCACCACAACAGCAGCCCGTCTATACCATAGAAGGTCCCTGGGAAGTCCATTTTGACCCTGCCTGGGGTGGGCCGCAGTCGGTTCAGTTCGATAAACTGATCAGTTGGACTAACCATCCCGATCCGGGCGTGAAGGACTATTCTGGAAAAGCCACGTACAAAAAGGTTTTCGATTGTACCTTGAAACTAAATGAAAAGAACTCCTACTATCTTGATTTGGGAGATGTCAAGGATGTTGGCATCGCCGCAGTTCGTCTTAACAACAAGGATCTTGGTGTTGTATGGACCAAGCCTTTCCAGGTGGAGATTTCGGACGTGTTAAAGGCCGTCCAAAACGAATTAGAGATTGTTGTGGTGAATTCTTGGCGAAATCGTCTGCTGGCTGATAAAAAACTCCCAGCAGACCAACGTTTGACCAAAACGAATATTCAGGTCAAGCCTGACTGGAAACCGCTTGATAGCGGCCTGCTCGGCCCCGTGCAGATTCTCTCCTGTCAAAAAAAGACAACAACGGATGGATGACGGAGCCGATGACGGACAAGAGACTGAAATTTCTTGCTTTTTTTATCAAATCAGGCCATAATACTATCAGCAATGGGAATTTACATTTTTGATAACAACGATGATGGTTAATTGCAACTGCCCAATCGGCTCGCTAAATTCGGCCTTTATACGTGAGGAAAAAACAATGAGCAGACAAAGTATCACGATGATCATCGTGACATGTTTACTGATTGTCTCGCAATGTTGGGCTGATGTGGAACCGATCGAGAATCCACGAATCGTCCCGATCGCAGACGGCTGGGCGTGTAACTCCGTCAATGCGGTTATTTTCAGACGAAACTCGGTTGTGACAGATGTAAACTGTCAGTATGTTGCCTTCTATGATGAGTATGCTAACGTCGTGCTGGCTAAACGTCAGCTCGGAACAGATATTTGGGAAATTCAGGTGACCCAGTATCAGGGCGATGTCACCGATGCCCATAACTCAATAAGCATTATGGTCGATAGCGACGGATTTCTCCATGTATCCTGGAACCATCACGGAAGTCCCTTGAGCTACTG
>CAZVUF010000164.1:0-6471 GCA_964629355.1 uncultured Pirellulales bacterium
CGCCGGGCGGATTGCCATTTCCCTCTATAATTCCGCGGACATATTGCGGGCCGGGCCGTTTCTCGCGTCCCCAAAATCGCTTGGGCGGCACTTCGCTGTGAACATTAACCAGATTATCAAACAAGATACCATCGTCACTTGTAGCAATACACAAAGGATGTCGTGCAAGACTATCTGTTGGATTATAAACTAATGCAAATTGCCCGTTGTCTAACTTTTGTGCCCAGATTTTTGCGCCTCTGTAAGTGAGAGTTTCGCACCGCACAGGCTGTGACCAGGTTTGGCCTTGGTCTTTCGTCATTGTCACCCAACGCTCTTTGAAAAAGCCAATCACGGCGCCATCGGGCTTGGTATAAAAACAGAACGCTTTGCCAGGCACAGGCTTGCCACGGTCAATTATCCATGGGACTCGATAAAAATCCTTATCTTTTGTTAGAAAGTCCTCCTCCCACCATTGCATTCGCCGGATTTTATCAGAAAGAAATGCATCACAAGCTTCAACAAAACTTTTATCAGGCGAAGATGTATAAAGTGGATACTTAATCTCACCTTTGTAGTTATCATTAACGCGTATGAAATAAATCGGCCCAAAAGAATCATCGGCGTAAATTTCACGCACGACCCGGCCGATACCGTATCCATCGTTGGGACCATAATAAGCCATTGCTAAAAACCGACTGTTGGGGGCGATATAAAATCCCATTCTTTGGTGCATATATTTGAAGACTATCGAGGCATTTTCATTCGCTGTAAAATAGATGGGAAAAAGAACCACAGGTTTTGTCCAGTTCTTGCCGTCTGTAGAGCGTGACAACATTGTCACGCCAGGCGGGATATGCTCGCCGGTTGGGTTGGTCAAATATGCACAGTAGAATTGGCCGTTATGGGCTTGGCCATGCCTAACGGCAAAGTAAGCCAGCATAGGCGCATGATTATACGTCCATCCTAAGCCGTCCGACCATTCCGGATGGGTGCGGTTTGCCCGCAAGATTTGATAATTTTGCACGCCGATAGCCAGCCGCATCTGCCCATCGTGATAGCCATTTTTATAATCACTGTTTGAGGTCTTTACTTTGCCGATATACAGTACCGGTTCCTCCAAATATTTAGCCCCCAAATTTATTTGGGGGTTTACCGCAAACAGGACAACAAAAAGAATCGAAATTAAAAGTTGATATCTGCTTTTTATCATACTTGCTTCCTCTGCCGTAAGGCATCCTGCGGAAAACTGGCCAATTCGTCGGTTATTGTTTTGGACAAATATACATATCAGAAGTGGATTTTAACAGCAGCCGACGGCGTGGTCTATGGCAAAAATTTAAACAAACCACCAGGACAACATCAGCGTATAAATTTTAAGAAAGATAAAATTTTATTGAAAGGAGCTGATTATGAACAAGACAATTGTTGCAATAGCAGCAGCGGCAGCCCTGGCCGCACCAATACTTTTAGCTGCAGATGAAAAACCCAAGAAGGCGCCGGAATTTACGCTGAAAAATTATAACGGCAAAGAAGTTAAGCAGGCAGATTACAAAGGCAAGATTATTGTGCTCGAATGGTTCAACTACGAATGTCCTTTCGTCAAATACCATTACGAAAAGGCAGCGACTATGAAGAACCTTGCTGCCAAGTACAAAGACAAGAATGTCGTATGGCTTGCGATAAACAGCACCAGTCACCAAGAAACGGAGAAGAACAAGGAATTTGCCGAGAAAAACAAAGTTCTGTATCCGATACTCGATGACAGCTCGGGCGTGACGGGCAAGGCCTACAAGGCTAAGACTACACCGCATATATTCATCATCGATACCGAAGGCAACATTGCATATAACGGAGCAATTGATAATGCACCACTGGGAAAAGTACCCGAAGATAAGAAGTTAGTCAACTACGTGGACAAGGCTCTCGAAGAATTGATTGCGGGGAAAAAGGTAAGCACAACAATGACGAAGCCATACGGGTGTTCGGTTAAGTACAAAAAAGAGACAGATGCACCTCCTGATAAATCCTAACAGAGAATATTCCCGACACACCTCGATGCAGTAAGAAGAGGTGTGTCGGATGGGGGAGGTTTATAGATGCAGGACTTACACTATTTTTGACAGGCGTACAGACTCCGGTTTTGGCGGGGTGGAGCGGTTGATGTTCGAGAGCTATTTAACCCCGCGTATTCTCAAAGCCATATAAGGCTTGCCGGGTAATTCAACCTTAGATCTTTTTTTATCGATGTATTCGTAACGGTCCAGTTTCTCTACTTCAAATATCTGTTCAATAGGAGTTATCTTCATATTCCATGTGTCGATTAACTCCGCTCTAAATCGCATTCCTTCCTGGAGGGCTTCATCCGGCAGTCGAAATTCCCATTCCCTTGGTTCCTCTTTGCCAAAGTAATACAAATAATACTCACCATATTTTCCCGCAGCGTTTCTTAAATAGTATTGATCGAGCGGATTCAATCCGCCCTCCGGCCTTTCTTCGACAATCTTTCGCAGGAAAGCGATTCTCGCTGGGCTTTCCCTTATGAGCTTGCCGCCGGTAGAAATCCAGCCGTCGCCATAAGGTTGTCCCTTTGACGTCTCTCCATGCGTGGCATAAGCCCCGCCAATGTAAGCGACCCAGAAGCGGTAAACCATCTCCGGGCCGGATAACTGTCCCCAGCGTCTGTCTATATCACCTTCATAATTGATCTCATCATGCACTACCGGCTTTTTATAAATGTCCCTTAAAAGCGGAGATACTCCCAATGCGCGAACTGCATTATAATATTGAAGGCTGACATGCGTGACCCACGGTTTTGAATAATCGTAAAGCCGGTCGGCGTTATGAATGGAGCGCAAATGCCCGTAAGGGTCTTCTGCCTGCACAATTTGAAAAAGGCGGTCCCAGTCGGCATCGGTCAGATGCTTCATAAAACTATTTTCATTAGCAAGACTCCACCAAACGTTGCGAAAGGCGGCAAAACGGGCAACAACATACCGCACGAAGAGGTCGTTGGTCTCGGCATCCATTCTATCGAATCCCCATTTACCATTGTCGTAAGGCCGAAAAAGTATCAGATCAGCCTGAATGCCAATATCTCGAAGCTGTAGTACACATTGTTCCAACCTTTGGAAATAAACAGGATTGAATCGGGAAAAGTCCCAGTTTTCCTTTGAAGTGCCTTCAAACGGAAAAGAATCCAAAGCATTCGGGCCCTCAACATATTCCTTTCGCCAGGGGGGTACGACTAAAAAACGGGCTTTATTGAAAGGTGAGTTTTTTAAGCTTTCAATAGTCTCATGTCTTGTCTTTTCGGACTGGAAGGGCCATTCATAAATTGTAGTCCCAAACAGGAAAAATGGCGTTCCGTCTTCATAAGCAAAATGATATTGATTCCGCACCCGCACAGGGCCATGGTTATTCGGCGAGGCAGGTGTGCATGCAAATTGTCCTTCCTTGCCGTCCAGAACCGGGTAGTTGCTCTTAGTTTTATATGTCCATGTACCTTCTTTATCCGGCATGAAACGGATTTTAAATGTATCTTTGCCATCGTAAAATCCGTTCGCTTCAACCGTTCGGTCTCCATTTCTGAAAATGGCATTAAATTCAATGTCAATAAATGGATTGCCACCTGTTGGCCCCGGAAGAGATAACTCATAAATATCCCACTTCTCAACCTTGCTGTTACTGTCCTGAACGGCTAATAAATTGCCGGATAAAAATGCCGCAAATATAATTAGAATTAATTTTTTCATCAAAATGCTTCCTGTAATTTCGTGTGTTTCGTAGTCAATCCTTCACCCGCCTGATTCGGATCGCCATGTAAGGCTTGCCCGGTAGCGCAATCGAACGCTCATCTTTGTCGGCGAAAAAATAATCGTCCTTCTTCTTCAGCGTGAACACGCCTTCCACCGGCGTGATGGTCATGTTCCAGGTGTCGAGCACTTCGGCGGTGAACTTCATGCCGTCGGCGAGCTCGGCTTTATAAAGCTTGAACGGCCATGCGGTGCGCGCCTCGCGGCCGAAATAGCCGAGGTAGTATTCGCCCCGTTTGCCCGCGAAGGGGGAGTCCTGCCACTTGTCAATCGGCTCGATGCCCTCCGTCGGACTGTCCTCTAATACTTGCCGGAGAAACGCGAGTCGCGCTGGGCTCTGACCTTTGAGCACGCCGCCTTTCGACCACCACAGAATGTCATCGGGACTCAAGTACGTTTCGCCGTGCCCGACGTAAGTGCCCGCCACGGTGCCGTTCCAGAACCGGAAAACCAATTCCTCCGCCGAGATGTTGCCCCATCGCTTCGGGATGTTGCCTTCGTATTTAACCTCGTCGAACACGATTGGCTTGCGATAGACGTCGCGATACAGTACGGCGCGACCATAGTCCTCGACCGCCGAGCCATTCTGAATGCTGACGTGCGTCACCCATGGCTGGTTCTGGTTGTAAATCAGCGTGCCGTTGTGAATTGAACGCAGGTGCTGATACGGATCGCTGGCCTGCACAATCTGGAAGAACCGGTCCCAGTCGGCGGGTGTTTTCTCTTTCATGAAATCGTATTCGTTCGCCAGCGACCACCAGACATTTCGGAATGACGCAAGCCGCGCGACGACATAGCGCAAATAGCGGTCGTCCACTTCCGCTGGCATCCGGTCAAATCCCCAGTGGCCTTTGTCGTAGGGATGAAATAAAATGATGTCTGCCTCAATCCCAAGATCGCGCAACTGGCCGACACGCCTCTCCAGATGTTGGAAAAATTCTGGATTGAATCGCGTAAAATCCCAATGATTGGGGGCAATACCCTCGAACGGATAATAACGCGGCTCATTCTTGTTCCAATCATATCGCTTGGGAAAAACGCACATGCGAAGCTTGTTGAATGGTGCGGTTGCCAGCGTCTTAAGCGTTTGCTCTTCCAATTCTTCGGTTTGGTGAATCCAGGCGTAGCACGTCGTGCCGAGTTCCTTGTACGGTTTACCGTCGGCATAGGCGAAATGAAACGTATGCGCGATGCGTACCGGACCGTGATTGTTTGCGGACGGAGGCGTGACGGTGAATTCGCCCATTTTGCCGTCCAATTCTGAACAGTTACTTTTCGTTTTAAACGTCCAAATCCCCTCTTTGTCCGGCATAAAACGGATCTTAAATGTATCATTGCCATCGTAAAATCCGTCCACTTCAGCGGTTTGGTCACCATTTTTAAATATGGCACTAAATTCAATGCCAATAAACGGATTACCTGTCGCCGGCGCTGGTAGTGTTATTTCATAAAAGTCCCATTTTTCGAGGGTTTTATCCTGAGCAGATAATGAATGACTAAACAAAAAAACAAGAAATGTGATTAAACTCAATCTCTCCATAAGAAATACTCCACATTGGAAATTGTCAATTACCAGTTTCCAACTTCAAATTGTCAATTATACTTATAGGATTCTTAACATGTCAAATGGACAGCGACTAAAGTGAATCAAAATGCCTGAAAATGAGATGAAATTAAGGTAAATTCCAGACTACAGGCACTTTAGGTACTCACAATTTAGGTAGGAATTTTTCTTGCAGTTGGGCTCGTTTATTTGGTATAAATATAGAAGCTCGGATTTGTGTGTATGTGCTTAAAAAAACAGCAATTATACAAGTTTTTACTGAGGAGCAGTTTCATCATGTCATGGTTATAGTTCTCTTTTAATTTTTCAAAGAAGGAGGATAGTTATGTACAGAAGAAATATGTGGTATGTTCCTTTCATTCTGACCATGCTTTTTGTTACAGGCGCAGCTTTTGGGCAAACGATTAGAATCAATTTTCAACCGAGTACCGTTAAGATAATACCAACCGGTTATCTGCCCGATTATGGTGAGGTTTTTGGCGATAGGGGCAATGGTTACAGCTATGGCTGGGACCAGAGCATCACCGGTGATATGCGCGTGCGCGGATCCGCAACTGACCCGTATCGATCATTGGCCCAGATGCAGGAGGGAGGAATACCCAAAACGTGGGAGATAGAATTACCCAACGGCATTTACAATTTATTTATGGCTTGTGGCGATGCTTCGTATAACGACCAGATCAATACTCTTGATGTGGAAGGCGTCATTGTAACCGACCAGAACGGCCGCAGCTACTTAGACGAATACAATGTGTCGGTTACAGTAAGCGATGGTCGTTTAACAATTAAGCCGGCTCCCGGTGGACAAAAATGTAAGATTGAGTTTGTGCACATTACTCGTGTTGCAATGTATAAAGCCTATGGCCCTATCCCGGCTGATAAAGCCGTTCATACGGATGAATCGGTGAATCTCACATGGACACCAGGTGATTATGCAGCTTCACACGATGTATACTTCGGCGATAATTATGATGAAGTCAATAATGGCAGCGGCGATACATTTAAGGGCAACCAGCTTGAGACGTCTTTCGTTGTGGATAGCCTTACCGCAGGGGCGACTTACTACTGGCGAATCGATGAGGTAAACGAGTCTAATCCGGGCAGTCCCTGGAA
>CAZVUF010000165.1:0-6454 GCA_964629355.1 uncultured Pirellulales bacterium
GAAAGCATCTAAGCGGGAAGCCCACCCCAAGACGAGGATTCCATGGTCTTCGGACCTGAAGAGCCCTGATAGATTATCAGGTTGATAGGCCGGGTGTGTAAGTGGAGAAATCCATTCAGCTAACCGGTACTAATGCTCAATTACTTGACCATATCTATCATTGATTGAATAAGGTTATGGATTCTTATTAATAACGCTCGTATTCGCATTTGCATATTTTAAGAAATGCAAAGATCAAAATGTAAAGTGTAAAATTAAGGAAGTCGTCCGCCGGAGGCGGACTCCTAAATTTTGATTTTTTAATTTTAATTTTTGAATTTGTCCCGCACCATTAGGTGCGGGATAACAAGCTTCCTGGTGACCATACGTACGGGGAAACGCCTGTTCCCATTCCGAACACAGAAGCTAAGCCTGTACGGCCGATGGTAGTCGCTTTGCGGCGAGAGTAGGTCATCGCCAGGATTTATAAGCCCTGTATCGTAACCGGTACAGGGCTTTCCTCATGCGCTGAGATAACTTGATAAGAGCAGGCCCCGGCAAGACAGGATTGCAAACCTGCCATATCCCCCAAAGAATCGGAGCAGAGCCATCAATTGCTTGATTTCAGTTTCCAGGATTGAGTACATAAGAAAGGTTGATTTTCAAGACAGGTTGGATATTCTATTTGAAATGAGAATTAGCGGTGTGGCTAAGCAGGGATATATAATATTATAGGGAAATGCCAGGTAATATTAAAAGACATTAGAATAAAATGATTTCAGGAAAGAGCAATAAGATGAAAAAAATAGTATTCGCAGCAATATCTGCAATTGTGTTGGTAATAGTGGCGGCAATAATTATAAGCAGGCCCAACGAAGGCACAATAGAGCAACACACCAATAGAGAGGAATTGGAAGCCAAGATCGCCAAGGCAAGAGAAAGAGTCAAAAAATACAAAACGGGCCATGTCATTGTCGGTCGAGTTGTTCTGGATGGCGAGGGAGATGTACGTGATGTTTATGCGCAAATGGAGATTCTCTCCGAAGGCTATTTCGCCGGACCGACAAAAGACCTGGAAAGGCCTGTGGGCTTTCGTATGCACCAATATGCTCCTTATGATCTGCAATTAAAAGGTATGGCCAAAGACAAGAACACAGATTTGGTCGATGTCGGCACTATTCATATGAAACCGTTAAGCACAAATGAGTTAGTGGATTTCAAAGCACAAGTAAAACTCGAGGAAGGTGGAGACCCCTCGCAGGCAAAAATAGAATTGAGCGTTAGAAACGGTCCTGTAAATACGCCGTCTAATGGTACCGAACCTCGCCGCTATTGGCCTGACCCTATTAAAGTACCAGTACAAAAAGATGGCCTGGCCCAGGCAGATGGATTCTCGCCGATCGAATACTGGTGCAGTGTTACTGCACCGGGCTACCTGAAGAAAAGTTTCGCGATTGAATTCAAACCGGGAGAAACACTTGATCTCGAAACAATATCGCTGGAGAAACCAAAACAAATTGAATTGGACTATATTGTATCGAAAGAACCGCCATTTAGCCTAGACAATGTGAAAACTGTTAGAATACCCACAGGGACAAGATGGAAAGCGGTGGATGATATTTACGGTTGGGACCTCGAATTCAAACAAGAGAAGGGATCTGTGTTGATGACATATTCCTATGCACCGTGTTATCTATGGGACCTGGGTGATGGAGAAATTAACAAATATATAAATACTGATACGAGCTCGCTCAACCAAAGGTTACGACGCTCTCCTCAGGCCATTAATGAACACGTTTATTTGCTTCATCAAGAACACTGGAAACGATGGGTTTTATTCAAGATTTCGATCGAATAACTTTATTCAGCAAAAATGTAGATATTTTGCTTTGTTTCACTTTGTTTGGAATGACAGGATTATATTGGGTGAGTCCCGAAAGGATGGGATAAAATCCGGTCATCGCTCCGCCTTCGCCGTTGGCTACGGTGGGCAAGCAGGATTTATAAAGGCCAGCTTGGAAACAAGCTGGCTTTTTCCTTTGCGCGGATTAAGTTCGAACCAATCTCACCAGAATGTGGTAAAATCATATTATGGTCACGAGCCGTGAAAATATCGGCACATTTTTGCCTACAATGCTTGATGAAATGAAACACCGAAGGTGGAGGCAGGCGGATATTATACTTATTACCGGCGATGCGTACATTGACCATCCTTCGTTCGGTGTATCTTTGATAGGCAGATGGCTTGAAAAAAATGGTTACCATGTCGCGATACTCGCTCAGCCGGATTGGCGCAGCGTCGATGCCTTCCGCTCTCTGGGGCCGCCACGTCTGTTCTGGGGGATAACGTCCGGCTGTATCGACTCGCGGCTTAACGATTACGCCTCGATGGGAAATCGACGCAGGCAGGACGTATATAGTCCCGGCGGCGCTTTGGGATTACGGCCTGAGCGGCCATTGCTGGTTTACTCTGCAAGAGCACGCCAGGCCTACAAAGGAGTCCCTATCATACTCGGCGGCCTGGAGGCAAGTCTGCGCCGGCTGGTGCATTACGATTACATCGAGGACAAACTTAAGCGGTCGGTTCTTATTGACGCCAAGGCGGACCTGTTGGTCTTCGGAATGGCTGAGCTTGCGATTCTCGAAATCGCAAAGAGGTTAAGTACCGGCGGAAGCATCAGCGAGTTAGTGAACATACCTGGCACAGCCTACAGAATTGCCGGTGACATCCGCGTTCCGGATAACGCCATATCGCTGCCGTCCCTTTCTCGTCAGCAGAACGATAAAGACATAGTTATGTCGGCCCAGCTACAATACCAAAAGCAATCGCATCCCGGTGGTCAGCCGGTAGTCCAGGAGCAGGACCCCTGCACGATTGTGGTAATGCCTCCGGCCAGGTCTTTGACCGTCGCCGAGCTGGACCTGTTGTATGATTTACCCTTTACCCGCTGCTGGCATCCCAGCTATGGGCCGCTCGGGGGTGTACCTGCGCTTAAGCCAGTACAATTTTCAATAACCACCCATCGAGGCTGTTTCGGCGGCTGCTCATTCTGCTCCATCAGTTGTCATCAGGGTAAGCAGATAACCTCGCGTTCGATTCAGTCACTTTTAGATGAGGCGGAGTTAATGCGGCGTCACCCTCAATTCCGCGGTACCATTGTTGACCTTGGCGGCCCAACTGCAAATATGTACGGGATGCAATGCAGCAAAAAGGATACTTGCAGCCGGCCGAGTTGCCTGCTGCCTTCGCCCTGCAGGAATCTAAAGCTCGACCATAAATTCTTGATGGAAATGATGGAATCATTCCTTCGCTGGAAGCAGGCCGGGGGCAGGAAGACAAATGTTTATGTTGCCTCAGGCATCCGCCACGATTTGGCCCTTCAAAGTCAGGAGTATGTTGAACTGTTAGCTCGATGGTTTGTAGGCGGCCATCTCAAAGTAGCACCGGAGCATTACTGCGGCAAGGTATTGTCACTGATGGGTAAGCCCTCCTTTGAGCTGTTTGGGGAATTCGAGGCACGCTTCAATGAAGTCTCTCGCCGGGCCGGTAAAGAACAGTATCTCGTGCCTTACTTTATAAGCTCTCACCCTGGCTGTACAACACAGGATGCGCTGGTGCTTACCGAGTATCTCGTGTCTCGTTCTTGGCAACCGCGTCAGGTTCAGGACTTTATTCCTGTCCCGCTAACATTGTCAACAGCTATGTATGTCTCAGGGATAGACCACCACGGCCGAAAGATTTATGTTCCACGAGGCCGCAGGGATAAGCGTCTTCAGGCAGCTTTATTGCAATACTCTCAGCCACGATATGAAAAAATCATAACGGATTTTCTTGGCTCCATTAATCGCAACGACCTGCTGGCTAAAATCAGACGCCTTAAATACTCTGCCAAAAGGCATACTTCGTACAAACGCGGTCGAAAGAAATAACTACAAATCTCCGTTTCTCATTGGCCTATGCTTTACCCGCTTTCGCTCTAAGCCGGTTATCGCCCCCGAAGAATCGGGAAACGTTGGCTTTTAAGTTTTTGTTGACAACCGTAATGGTTTACGCCACGATTGCTTAAAAAATTTGACTTAAATTTTGGAAACGATGAGTACTCTATTTGATTTACACCTGTGAAAATAATCGCAGGAATGATAAGGTTCAGGATTGTGGCGGTTTTAATTGGGATTGATGAAGCTGGTTTTGGGCCGATTCTGGGGCCATTAGTTGTATCATCAAGCAGCTTTTTGGTTCAAGATCATCTTTTGACATCCGACCTTTGGCACGTTTTAAGGAGAAGTGTTGCCAAAAGGCACAAACAGCTTTCTGGCAGACTTCTCATCACCGACAGCAAAAAGGCCTACAGCAAATCGCTGGGAATCAAGCACCTGCAACGCACAGTCCTATCGGCCTTTAGGTGTCTTGGCAAAGAGCCTGCCACTATAACTGATTTTATAAAGCTACTATGTCCGGATTGTCTGGGGCGATTAAGTGAATATCTTTGGTATAAAGATGCCATAAACCGGGAGATTTTGGTAGATGACGCAGATATGACAATTGCCTCAGCGGTATTGGTCGATGATCTAAGCTCAAATGGCATTAAATTACTGGAATTAAAGAGCCGCTGTCTGGATGTTGCTTATTACAATAGGATGATAAGCAGCATGAAAAACAAGGCGAATGTGCTGTTCTCTACTACATCGCAGCTTATAAAGAACGCTTTTGATAGCTGTACCGATAACAATTTGCACATTATAGTAGATCGACAGGGAGGACGTGTTCGGTATCGGGAGAACTTGCAGCGAATGTTTTCTGAAATGGAGCTCAAGATTGAGCAGGAAAGTCCACAAGCGAGCATCTACGAATTGAAGGCCGATGGTAGAATGATGCGTGTGCATTTTGTAGTTGATGCTGATGAGAATTTCTTGCCTGTATCGTTGGCCTCAATGGTGAGCAAGTATCTCAGGGAGCTTTTGGTTGATAATATAAACCGTTATTTTTTAGGTTTTTGCCCGGATTTGAAACCTACTGCTGGTTACTGGAAAGACGGTTTGCGTTTTATCGAGGACCTGCGAGCTAATATTCCTCACTTCCAGTTCGATAGCGATCAACTAATTCGTTGTCGATAGAACGAAGCCTGCATAATCTGTTTAGGATTTTATGGATTTGCCCTGCCGGGTGAGGGTGGTTCTGCAATCCAGTTGCGGGGGTCATTGCCCGCACCCATCGTGGTATATTGACCCGTATCAACTCTTTGCAGGGCGTTATTTGAGCCGTCTGCAGTATTTGGCCATGGTGGGACATCAGCGTAAATTACTTCATCCACAATAACCCAGGAAACCGAATCGCCCGGCTGGTCCGGCTCCTGTGGCAGTTCTACTGCCAGCCGCTCACTGGTGTTGGAGAGATTGCCTGACCATGGTCCTACAATGTCAACGCCAGCAGTTAATGGCCCTGTGTTATACGCGGCGATGAAATTATCCAGCCGAGCGACTTCTATATATGGGTCAAAGCCCACAATTATCAATCTACCACCGGCGGGAATCGAGATTCCCGATGGGAATGTGAAGCTAACCGCACCATCCAAACGCCATGGACCATCAGCATTTTCTAAGTAGATCAGGTAAGCCATTGGGTTGTATAACTCAATATACTCATCGTTATTATCTACAGGATGATACATCAGCTCATCAATCACTATATCAAGAATTGGTTCGGTGTTCACGGAATCTCTTGATGGAATCATCCGAGACCAGTATCTGTCACCATCAGGCCAGCGGCCTAATGATATATCGTTTTGCTGTCCCTTAAATGTAATATAATCAGCTACACGGTCTTGCAAAGTGCTTGGCAGATAGGATAGAATCACCTGTTCCGCTGCTTTATTCAAACCGAATCCGCTATCGATTGGATTATGAAAGCCGATGATCTCGTCAAAGCTGGTGTGGCCATGACCCACAATCGCAATAGCGGGAATTGCCCATTTCTTTAAGTTCGTAATATCATCACTAAGATACCAATCGGCCACATTAACGGTTGTGCCACTTTTATTGTAAAGTTCTATCCAGTCATTCGACACGTACTCCGGATATAGAGGATTAATATAATCGGTATGTGCCATAATTTCATTAATGACAACGGTGTTAACTGGCTCTGGGTCGTCTCGACCCGGTGAGCCGCCAATATAAGTGCTGGCCCGCCAGTTGCCGCCGTAATTCAATGAGCCTTCAGCCTGACCAAGTATCGCCGACTCCAACGGCACTAAAGAATGACCTGCACCATCGGCTGATTGCGGCCAACCACTGTCGTCACTGTACTCAAACTCAGCGATGGTTCCGTTCCGGAGGTCCACTAAACTTATTTTTTCACCTTCATTTGCTAATTTACCACTGTACTCGCCGGCGATTCTGGTAGACATACTTCCGCCATAACGGGACTCAAAAGCAGCTTTATTTTTTACTACCAACACAAAATCTCCGCCAGTAAGAC
>CAZVUF010000166.1:0-6430 GCA_964629355.1 uncultured Pirellulales bacterium
TCTCATCAGCCCATCGGGCTATGAATCTGTTCGCCCGGCCAGGCACAATATCGACATTTAAAAGTTTAACGGGCACTTTCAATTTATGCGCAGCTTTGCAGGCCGGCGCCGCCACGAAACCTCCGATGCCTATGACTGTTGGGTTTTCACTTGCAGCGATTATTTCTTTTGCGATTCGATAACTTTGTAAAAATGTGGAGCAAAAGCTGAGCAATGCACCGGGCCGAAAGCTCAAACCTTTTGCAGGAAGTTGTGTATATTTGAGTCCGGCTTGCTGAAGAATTTGTGCATCGATGTTACGGGTGCTGCAGAAAAAATGTATTTTTGCTGTCGGCTCAAGTTTTATTATTTGCTCCGCCACCGCGATAGCGGGATATATATGACCGCCTGTCCCTCCACCGGCAAAGAAAAAACAACTACTGCTCATTGCTTAAGCATCCTGCTTTTCTACATATATAAAATCATCTAAGAATCAACGAATACACGAATTATAGTACCAGACACGACAGTAGTAAAGACCTGTTCGTCGCATCCGCTACCAGCGGATTGGGTTGGTTTCGATATCAAACTCCTGATTTGATCAGAGAGTGCCGGTAAATCTGCTACGGGCGGATCACTCCCTTACAGTCACAGCTCTGATTTGAGGAATTATCCTTTATCAAAATCAAATTTATGGACAATCATTTCCGCCTCGTTAAGCGTGCCGACACCTTCCGCACAGCAAAGCTCCAAATATTTTCGAAAGGTGCCTCGCATATTATCCGGATTATTGTACTCTGCTCTTTCCCCGCCCAACGGATAGAGCAGGTATTTGCCGGCGTAATAATCAAGTGCTACCGGGTCTGTTGATGCTAAAACTGTTTTCGTGTGGCCCGGCTGTTTATGTCTGCCTTCATGTCCCGCATATTCAGCGGTAATAATATTCAAATCCGCCTTTCTTATTGTCTTTATAAAATGGCCCACCGCCCCGCCTATTGCTCCATTTTGAGGCCCGACAAACCCTGCTACTTTCCTGATTATCTTTTGTTTCTTTGCCAATTTACTCGTTATAAAAGACTTCATGGCTTTTCTTAAAATGCTAATAGAGGGCCAATCCACCGCTATATAGTGGAAGTTATAATATCCAGGCGGCTCCAGCCCGTGGTAACCGCAAGTCAAATCAACAACCCCCAAGTAATTTTTTACAGTAGCTGTCACGCCGGCATTACTATGGTTTCGAAGTGCCGACATGTTGATAAATTTCACAGGCTGCTGCGTATATTTTCCGTCTTTCCAGGCACCGTTCTTGAAATCTATCGTCACGCCGCTATAAGACGAGGTGAAAATCGGATAGGTCATTTTCGTTTTGCAGCCTTGATAGGAATACTCCTCGTCCGACCATACATAACCGTCACCTTCGTCCGGCCCGGTGACAATCTTTCCTCGCTCACCATCCTTTACAACCGCATTTGGAACTGTCCCTGCATCCCGCCAGTGATATTTAGTGATATTTTTAACACCTCTATCGTTGAAATATGCAATCAGCTCATTAAGGTTGTAATCGCCGTTTTTATAATCTGTAGTCCAGCCGGCGGCACTATCAGGATGGAGATGGTGATTCTCCGCAATAATTACCTCGCCTGCAAATCCGGGGATACTCAGCACCTGATTGATAAATTCCAGCATAGTATTTGTGTTTGTCATATTATGCCTGATTTTCTGGCCGTTTGGCTTGATAATAACTATATCATCTTTACCGATTAGTGTTTCAATTCCGCCGAGCATTTCCAAGACTTTGGCCATATTCTGTTCAGGCGTTCCATTTTTGGATTCATAGATATGCGAGCCTTTTGGGTAATCGGCATTGTCCCCGCTGAAGAGAACGGGCTGAGCCTTCCTACTTTTTTGATTTCCGTGCAAATGTGTAAACTTTAAGAGGTTAATAAAATCCAGGTTGAAGAATTTTTTTAAAAAATAAAATCCTGTTACTATGATTACTGCGGAAATTACCGCCAATATGACAAACAATTGCCCCATGCTTATAACACCGAGTGACTCTAACAATTTCTCAGACCACATCAGAGACAGAGAAATCATGGTTTTTTTCGAATTGTTCTATTTGAGGAACGGATTGTTTAGCGATATTTAACAGTACTCCGACAGCAACGGATGACAATAACAAACTTGTACCGCCGGCACTAACAAACGGCAGTGGTATACCCTTTGTTGGGAGCACAACAGTTACAACCCCGATATTAATCGCCGCCTGGAGAGCGATTGTCAAAACGACGCCGGCTGCCAAAAGTTGCCCGAAACGGTCCCGGCAACGCACGACCACCAAGATCCCCAGCAAAACAAAGATAATAAACATTACAACTATCGCTGCATTTCCGACAAAGCCGAGCTCTTCGCCGATAATAGCGAAGATGAAATCTGTTGTATCTTCCGGTAGATGTCCATATTTGCATATACCCTTGCCCAGCCCTTTGCCCCACAATCCGCCTGAGCCCAGCGCGACTAATGACTGCTTAGCTTGATAAGCAACTGAATCAGCCCACTTATCAGGGTTAACAAAGGCGACAAGTCGCTGCATTCGGCTGGGTGAATAGATAAGGACGGCCAAAAAGCCGACAGCACCGAACGGCAAAGGTGTTAAAATATGCCACCATTTTACACCGACAATCATTAACATCAACAATGCCAGAATTGATATAAATGCTGCTGTACCAAAATCTTCGACGACTATCAGCCCAACCACTATACCAATTATAATGCAGACCGGAACAAACCGTTTCCAGTATAACTTGATTTCATCACCGAACTTATCGCAAATAGCAGCCAAGAAGAAAACAGTCGCCCATTTTGCCAGTTCAGAGGGCTGAAAACTTATCACTATGGGTCCTACTGGTATCCGGAGCCATCTCCGGGCACGGTTAATCTCTGTGCCTAAACCCGGAATCAAGACAATTACAAGTAACGTTATACTAAGGATTAACATATAGGTGGCCAACGATTTGAGCCAGCCATTAGTTAGCCTGAATCTGCGATAATCGAAATATGAGACGGCGTACATAATTAAGCACGCTATGGGGAAGAATAAAATCTGCCGAAGGCTTGATAGGTCGTAAAATTTATGTAAGTCAAGCTCACGACTAATGTTAGCGCCTGCTGAAAACACAAAGACCGTGCCGATGGCCATCAAGAGAACTATAACCATAGCAATATAATCAGGTAATCTCCTACTTTTTGTTATCGTAACCATAGCTTTTTAAGACGTTTAGGTAAATCCACCAAAGGCATATCTTCGTACAAAATCGGGCTGTCTAAATCTATTTTTCGGCTGAAACGAATTAAAAACAGCAGAAATAATTTTCAATAAGATGGGCAAAAATCCGACCTGGAAGATATTTCTCTATTTTCACATCAGCGTCTTTCTGAGAAGACAACTTTGAACTCGCCAGAGGTTAAACTCCACCTAAGTTTGGACAGTTCGTTATTAAGATCCGCCACTGGCGGAACGGAAGACAGAAAATCACTAAGACGGATCCACATGTTATATCTATTCGAGCTTGCAGGACAATCTATAGTCATAGGTCCTGTTATTTCAACAGGATTTGACATCACCCTCACATTCCAATTCCCTGTCCGGTCAAGGACAAGTTTCTTGCTGTTTTTCCATTGACAAACGGCACAATGAGGCGTATCTTCCACGTAAGTAGAGAAAAGAAAAATCGCTACAATTTAAGCTGGAGGTATATCCCATGAAGAACGCAAATCGAATAAAGATTGTACTTGCAGGTTGTGTAGTTGTGATGAGCACGAGCTTCATCTTGGCGCAGGACTGGCCTCAGTGGCGCGGGCCAAATCGGGATGCAAAGGTGACCGGTTTTACCGTACCTCAAACCTGGCCAAAGGAGCTTACGCAGAAGTGGAAAGTCACCGTGGGGCAAGGCGATGCTACGCCGGCCCTGGTGGGTGATAAACTCTATGTCTTTGCTCGACAGGATGCGAACGAAGTCATCCGTTGCCTCGACGCCGGCACCGGAAAGGAACTATGGCAGGACAAGTACGAGGCCCAGGCCGTGACCGGAGCGCCAGGCCGTCACCCGGGTCCCAGAAGCTCACCAACGGTGGCCAATGGAAAGGTCGTTACGCTCGGCGTCGGCGGGATACTCTCCTGCCTCGATGCCGCAACAGGCAAGGTTTTGTGGCGAAAAGACGACTTCCCCGGAGCCTGGCCTCGGTTCTACACGGCTATGTCGCCGATCATAGTGGACGATTTATGCCTTGCACATCTCGGCAAAGAGGGCGAAGGGACAATCGTCGCATACAACCTGGCTGCCGGCGACCAGAAATGGAAATGGACCGGCGATGGTCCGGCTTATGCCTCGCCTGTCCTGATGACCATAGAAGGCACGAAACAGCTCGTTGCGCAGACGGAGAAAAACATTGTAGGCATCGCTGTAGCTGATGGAAAACTCATGTGGCAAGTCCCAACGCCGACCCAGGGAAGGTTTTACAATTCCGCCACCCCGATCATCGATGGGCAAACGGTGATTTACACGGGGCAAGGTCAAGGCACCAAGGCCGTGAAGATTGAAAAAGAGGGCGACGGTTTTATCACCAAAGAACTTTGGAGCAACGATCAACTCGGCACAGGATTCAATACGCCGGTGCTTAAGAACGGCCTGCTCTTCGGCCTTTCCGACCGCAGTAACCTATTCTGCATCAACGCTCAGACCGGACAGACGAGCTGGACTGACACCACCAAGCGCGAAAATTTTGGGTCCATAATTGACGCCGGCTCAATTTTAATGGCTCTGACCCCTCAATCACAACTTTTCATTTTCGAGCCTAACGATAAGGAATATAAGGAACTTGCTAACTATAAAGTCTCGGATAATCAGACTTATGCCTACCCCGTTGTCGCCGGCAACCGCGTGTTTGTCAAAGACCAGGACTCTGTGACGCTCTGGACCATCGAGTGAACAAGGTTGGAATGATTAGCTAAGGGACATCGAATAGTAAAGTGAAACCCGCTGTGAAACAGCAGAAATAAATACGTGTGAACTGGGTTCTCCACTTTTGTGGATTATTTCCTCCTCACAAAGCAATGTAGAAACCAGAATGTTTGTCAGTATTATGATGATAGTCTTTTTGATTAATCGAAAAGACTATTGTCTTGCATTGTCACTAAGCTTGACTGGGTAATTATTGAGAGACTTCGCGGGCCCATAAGAGAAGCAGGTTTATTGCCCATATACCCATTTCTGTGTTTAAAATCAGCTTTACCCTCTCATAAACCTCGGAAGGGGCTCGCCGAAGTCGAGATATTTGAATTCTCCAACAATACTACCTAATAAACAGGTGGCTGCCCTTTTTTATCGAAAGGATTGTGTTGAATGCTGATAGCAATATCTCCGCTACTTAACAGCATGTCATAATCAACCCAACTTATATGTGAGAAACCGGCTGGAGTATCCGCGTCGGCTAAAGAGACTGCTCATGCCCGCTCAAATGTGCGGCTATTATCTTGAAATATAATGCGAGAGCTAATACCAGACATGAATTATAATGTTAGGCTCGGTCTTCTTGGCCTGGACCTCGCCTGTAGTTGTGTTCGTTAATTTTACATTAAGACCCGGGTTCTCCTGCAGCCATTTAACGATTTGCTCATCGAGAAATTCCATGGCACCGGGGTGCAGCTTGGTAAAGAAGGTCTTTACGCCCGTGACGCGGTCGGGGGGATCCTGTTGAGTTGTCGGCCTTGCTGCAACCGGCTTTGGCGCCGGTGACTTTGGCACCTCTGCTGCACTACCTCCTCCCAAATTCAACGGCGAATGTGAAACCTTCATCTGACCGCTGTCTTCAAAAGAATTGGACCTATCGATGTTTTCATTTCCAGAAAAACTGCCGCTATCAATATTATCCATACTACCTCTCCATTATATTGTTGTTTATAACTACACAATCTTATAGTGCTGAACAGATTTATCTGTCTTTTGTAAACTTAAGTTTTGTAAATCGGCATTTGCTGTTTCAGCTTTTCCCTTTGTACCAGGTATCTCAGCTTTGTCATTCTGAGCTTGTTCATTTTCTGCATCTTTTTTGCTCTCTTCAGAATCTAAAGGAGGTTCATTAGCATCTTTTCGAGAGGCTTGTTTTTCGGAGTTTTCCGCTTCAGCTTTAACCTGTTCTAATTCATCTTTTAGGCTTTTGAGCTCTGCTTCTGTTTTTTCAAGTTTTTCTGTAGTTTGTCTGAGGGTGTTTCTAATCGTTGCATTTTCACCCTTAGCTTTGAGACGTGCCTCTTCGGCGTTGCGAATTTGCTCTTTTTGCTGTTTTTCCCGAGCTCCAAAGCCAAGGGGGTCTGTAATAGCCTTGCCAAGTCCCTGTGAAGTCGGCGGCTCGTGTTTCCTTTTGATTTCTTCGACCATTTCCTGCTTAGGGA
>CAZVUF010000167.1:0-6379 GCA_964629355.1 uncultured Pirellulales bacterium
TACAAGACATTGACCGTACTGTTAATATTTTGAGGAATAAGATCGAACCCGACCCAAATAATCCAACGTTCATTCGTACTATAGAAGTAATTGGTTACAAATTTGAAATGTCTGAACCGAATGGAAACGATACTGATAGTTGAAGATGATGCTACAATGCTGCGGGGCTTGAAGGATAACTTCGAGTTTAAAGGCTACTGCGCATTAACTGCAGCCGATGGGGAAGAAGGATTAAACCTCGCGCTTAATAAAAAGCCCGACCTGATTCTCCTCGATATTATGCTGCCGAAGATAAATGGCTATGAAATATGTCGTCTTATCCGGCAGGAAAAGCTTGATATGCCCATAATAATGCTGACTGCTAAAGGTGAGGAGTCGGACGTGGTGCTGGGTCTTAATCTCGGAGCCGATGATTATGTCACCAAACCATTTAGTATAAAGGAGCTTCTTGCTCGTGTGGCAGCATTTCTAAGAAGAAGCAAACAAACAGAACAAGATGTCTACGAATTTGCAGACTTCCGGCTCGATATACCGGCCAGAAAGTTGACGCGAAAGGGAAAGGAAATCGAGCTGTCGCCAAAAGAGTTCAGGCTGATGGAACTTTTTGTTAAAAAGCCGGGACGGGCACTTACGCGCGATGAGATATTAAATACCGTTTGGGGCTATGATTGCATTGTTACGCCTCGGAGCATTGACCGGTTCGTTGCCACTTTGAGAAACAAGATAGAACGCGAACCACATAATCCGGTCTTCATTCACACTATACGAGAGGTTGGCTATAAATTCGAGCCTGAATAAACGGGGGAAGTTACCTTACCTCTTATCTTATAAGTTCAGATTCTCGATGATATCTTCGATGGGTATCTCTGCATAACAGACAGCGGTATCAGCGGCACCATAATAAATTTTCAGCTTGTCCTCTTCATAAAGCAAACCGCAGCTAAAAACTACATTTCCGAAGAAGCCTTTACATTCGTAATCAGTCTGCGGCTCCAGTATGGGCTTGTCTGATCTTGCGATAATCTTCCACGGCTGGTGACCATCAAGCAGGACTGCCCCAAGGCAGTAGCGATTATTTCTATTCGCTCCGTGATAAATTTCCAGCCAGCCCGCATCAATTCTGAAAGGAACGGCACTGGCGCCAATTTTTGCCTCGTCCCAATAGCCCGCGCGAATCCCCATTAGATGGCGATGATTCCCCCAGCAGAAGAGGTCCGACGATTCTGCAAGCCACATTTCGTTTCTTTTAAATAGAGGCGAATCGGGTCTGTGTAGTGCGTAATATTGGCCCTCAATTTGTTCGGGGAAGATTACCACATCTTTGTTTTCAGGACAGAAAATAACTCCATGACGTTCAAATGTGCTAAAGTCTTTTGTCGATGCCAGGCAGGTAGTGACACCGAGTGATGAAACCGCAACGTAGTTGATATAGTATGTGCCGTTGATAAGGCTGATACGTGGGTCTTCAATGCCAAAGACTTCATAATCATTAGCTGGGGCGAGGGCAGGGCAGTCTCCAATCTCAAACTTGATGCCGTCCTTGCTGTGGGCGAGTCTTAAATGAGAGATGGATGTAAGGTATGTTCCGTTGTGAATTTTTATTAGCCTATGGTCGGACAAATCGATTTTCTGGTCGTCTTTGGAGAACTCTTTTAATATGTAGTCAGCTTTGATGGGATCGTAAATAGCGGTCGAAATGATGTTTGGATGTCTGCTTATTGGCCTTTCAGCTACTCGAAGTAATAAGACGACCTCGTCTTCAAAGCGAGCAACACCGGCATTGAATACGCCGATGACTTCGAAATCATCTCTGGATGGTTTAACACCTTTCGGCCCAATTACAGGATTAAATGGCGAACGAAGTATTGACAATTGGTAATTCCTTAAATTGACGGATCTGCAACAAAAAGGTTTTATACAACTAATAGTAGTAACTGACACCGAGCTTTGCAAGAGCTTCTTTTTTGGACATTTCAATTCTTGACAGGTATTTTCTTGACCTATGATTGTTGGAGTTATATCTTTATTGACAATAAATATATTTCATACGTAAAGGAGAGAACTATGTTGCAGGCAAGAACAATTCCATGGTTTTTGTGGCCTTTTACAGTTGTGTGGAGGTTGCTGGAGCTGGTGCTGATAATTACCGGGCGGATTTTGGGCATCGTTTTATCATTGGGATTAATGGTTATCGGAATTTTGCTTACTATGACCATCACCGGCGCTGCCATCGGTATTCCAATTGCTATCCTCGGTCTTTTGCTGATGGTACGAAGTATTTTTTGACCAAACCCAAATAGGAATCAGTGATTGAAGGGAGAACTGATATGTATAAGAGCCATATCGCCTTAATTGGATTACTTATTAGCTTGGCAGTCATTCTTCCCGGTTGTCTTGCAGCAGTAGTGGGAGTCGGGGCTGTGGGAACCGTGGCTTACATTAAAGGCGACCTTGAGGCTTATGAAGCGGAAAATGTCACTGCTGTTTACGAAGCCGCAAAGAAGGCTGCGGGTGAGCTTGATTTAACAATAACGAAAGAATACAAAGATGTTCTTTACGCTGAAATTATTGCACGTGATCCTGAGAACAGAAAAACCACAATAAAAATGAAAGCAACATCTCCGAAAACTACCAAGCTGTCAATTCGCGTGAGTCTTTTGGGAAACAAAGCAAGGTCATCGTATATTTATCAGAAAATCCATGAAAAGCTGAGAATAAAAGAACCCTCTGAAGTTAAAAAATATTAACCAAAGCCGGCAAAATTTCATCCCGAAGCTGGCTAAAACAGAAGGTTACAGCGAAAGGACAATAAATCGTGCTAAAAGCGAACCGGGTATAACATCATATCAGGAATATGATGAAGAAGGCAGCAGAACATGGTATTGGCGTATAAAAGAGAGTGATGAAGAAAAGCAGAGAAAGTTTAAATTCAAGAAGCCGGAGATGCCAAAATTACCGAGCCCAAGAATTCTTTGGTAGCATTAGTCAGAAGTCAGAATGCCAACACATTTTACTTGGCACCTTGGCACTCTGACTGTTCCCATATTATACATAATGCCTATATTAACATATTTATAGATTTATAATAAGTCAGAAGTCAGAGTGTCAACGTTTTTACTTGGCACCTTGGCAACCTGACTAAACCACCCATCCTCAGACCTTAAGAGGCTTAGGAGGAGTTGGTAACATCAGGTAAATTCTAAGCGACCTAGCGAATCCATCTAAACCAGGGAAAAGCGTGTTTGTATTAATGTTCATTTTATCTAGGAATAGGAGAATATCTGGGAGCCATTCCAACTTGATTTGAATCTTTGCAACGCGAGGTTTTATAGAGTAAAGGACCCCCATAAAGTCGTCTAATTTTATCTTTTCATATTTGATTTCTTCCCAACCGTATTGAGTAGAGAGATTCTCCATAAATGTTTTATCAAGATTAATTGGCATTATAGATAGGCCCTGTTGTATCGACATACGCTCGCTCAGTCTCTCTGGTTCGATCGGAAGAATTCCAATTTGTGTTGTTTTCTTCCCTATCAGTTTTGTCGCTTTATCGAGGATAGCTATCTGTTGGTGATAGATGCTCTTATTAGGTTCATGCTTTTCATGCGAATCTAGAAGGTTGTGGTAGTCTATTAACCATAGAGCAGCATCTTCGTGTGCTCCTTCACACGCGAATAAAAGCCCAACGAAAAAACTATGTGTAAAATCCAGAAGTCTCGTCGGTCCCCCATGGTGTTGAATCAATGCAAGCCATTCAATCAGGTTGTCGTATTCAGGTGGCTTCTCTATTAGGTTGTGGGTCCTTCGTCTGAATTGTGTAAGTATCCACAACTCCCTGTTTGCAGTAAGACCTTGTACTACTCCAAAATGAAAACGTAAAGCCAAGCGTTCAATGTTTGTTGACATATCCCACGCGTAAGAGTTCTGACCCCTAAAGACAAAGCCCGGAAGTGAACCTGCTACAGACATGAGTTGTTTCCAATTTTTTGGTGTCGCCTCGTAGATCATCTCATTCCTCTTTTCACATGAATAATTAAATTGATCATTGTGGGCTTAAAACTCCTTTATACAATCTCCAACCCGCTTCAGCCCGTTCTAATGCTACTCTGCGAAGTAGCGATGCTTCCAGCCTTCATAGACGTTGCTACTACGGCGGAGTAGGCTCTTCGCTACGAAGCACGAGACACCAGACTGATTAAAAATTTATCCGCCAATCCATGTGGCGGATTTATCTGCTATATGCTGAAAGACAGTGGATAATAACATAAAAAACAAGATGTTTTAAAATTTATGATTAAACTTTAATTAATAACATTTTTATGCTTCTTTCTTTTTTGATTTTTTTAATCTTTTTTCTAGTCTTTTATGGCATTTTTCATGCATCAATTTTGCATGTTCTAAATCAGAAGTTCTCCCACCTTCAGAATGTGCTATACCATGGTGTGCAGAAGTTAAGTTGAATTTCATAGGATTTCCGCATTCTGAACATAACCCTTTTTGTTTAAAATATAATACTCGTTTTTGCTCGATGTCGAATAATCGCTTCTTATCTTTTTCAATAAATGGTTTAATCCTTTCAAATTCTTTTAAAACAATATCAAACCGATTTTTTATAGAATCAGATGTTGTCTGTACTTTAGCCTCTTGTTTGTAAAGTTTATATGTATTAAATATCTCATGGCTCATTCCTTTGGGAGGACTTGAATCGTACATTGAAAAGCTATAAAGATTCTGTAAGAATTCTATAGCGAATTCATAAAATTCATTTAATAGGTTGGAATTATCAGCTTTCTTCCTCCTAAGACAAGAAATTAGGATGTAAAAAGCAACGATTTCTCGCGTCTTTAATGCCGTCAAAATAACATTCAAACTACGATGAAGAAAATCTAGATTTCCTTTATAAAAGCTAATTTTTTTATTACTTATGTCCTCCTCATATTTCTTTATTGCATTTATGAGCGAAGATAGTTCTATATCAGGGAATATTTTATTGTCGAAATCTGATTCTAACTCTAGCAACAACAACTCTGCAGCCAACTGCCTAAAACGGAATCTTTTTTCTTTACCAAGAATATTAAAAAGTTCATGATTTTCTCTCGTTTCACGAAAAGTTTCTTTGAATTTTCCACGGTATGCATTTATCTTTTCTGCTTTATTTAAAGGTGTGCCTTCCTGCAATCTTAAAAATGTTTGAACAATGTCTTCTTCTTTGGTTTCGGATGAATGGCTTTTAAGCTTAAGATAATAAATACAATAAGCATCTATTAAAGCTTTATCTTTTATATCTAGTTCACTGTATTTTTCTAATTTAGTTTTTCCTAGATCTAATTCGTCGTTAATATATTTTTTGATTGTTAGTAATCTTTGCTGACCATCTAGAATTTCATATTGCTTGTTCTCATTTATGAATAAAACTAAGACTCCTATTGAGTAACGTTTTTCTATTGACTTTATGAGTTCAATTTTCTGGTAAGGCTTCCATACATCTCCACGCTGATATTCTTTATTCACATATATTTTGCCCTGGTCAAATAGTTCTTTTATTTGCCCAAGCACAAAAAAATCAAATTCAATATCCGGAACCTTCTGCCGTGGCATTTTCTTCTCCTTTAAAGGCTAAAAATATTAAACACTTCCGGCTTCGCCATAAGTAAATACCCGCTTTGTTGTTGCTCGGAATTATACAGATCTGCTTCTATGAATGTAAATAGATTATTGGTGCGAATTATCGCACCATACCTTCCCTCGGCCTTGCTTGAGAGGGGCAGGAGCGAATCCGGACTTTAAGCGTTATGACTTCGCCTTTGAAAGGAACTAACTAATGGAGGAGGGTAGAATTTGGCAGCCGTATGGATAGAGAACATAGGAGCTATCTTTTCGTAGATATTAATAGCTGGATTTAAGTTAAAATAAGTACATAAAAGGCAAAAAGTGGAAATAAGCAAAATGAGGCTGACAATCGACCAACGTCTTGAATATTTGGAGCGGGAGATTGTGGTGCTGCATGATACCGTGAAGCTGCTGCATAGGCTGTTAAAGCAGCAGCGCGAGCTAATACATGATTATATTACCCATACAGTAGCCTCCCCAGCCGGCGGTGATGAGCAAGGCAGGGGAAATGTTCATCCTGAAAGGGCTTTATATACTTTTGTCTGCAAGCGGAGATTGGACATAATCGAGAGGCAGATTGAGAAACTCCACAAGATAGCGGAAGCATCGGGCTTCGGCCTGAAAGCCGGATGAGATTATTTTTATTATCGATTCTTCGCGGGGATGTCGAGGCTTCTTTTACATCTTGGGCATGTTACGGTTTTGCTTTTGTAGTTCGGCGGGATTTTGAGGTTCAAACCGCAGGCGCAGGTTAAAAACAGAAAACCGT
>CAZVUF010000168.1:0-6361 GCA_964629355.1 uncultured Pirellulales bacterium
TTTATCTCTTAGTCGCAGGGTAGCTGAGGAATACGGCAATGATGTAGCCAACTGGGGTGCAGTTTCGCCTTCCCCCGGTAGGTAAATTAATTGTAGAGGACTTGGAATATGTTGAATTTTATAAAGAATGTATTGATAGCCGGCTTTGCTCTGTTTGCTGCGAATCAGCAGCAGGTGGGGACAACGCTGGTCATTAACGAGCTTATGGCCTCTAACAGCAGCACTATCCAGGACCCGCAGGGCCAGTATGACGATTGGATTGAGATTTACAACTTTGGTAACACGGCTATTGATGTAGGCAGTATGTACCTCACAGATGATTTATCTATGCCCACCAAATGGCGGTTTCCAACAAATAATCCCCCCGCAACTGTTATCCCGGCACACGGGTATCTACTGATATGGGCTGATAACGATACAACCGATGCCGGCCTGCATGCAAACTTTAAGCTCGACGCTGGTGGCGAAGAGCTTGGCCTTTTTGATAGCTCTGCCACAGGTACTGACGGCAGCTCTCTGATTGATAGTATTACATTCGGCCAGCAGACTGTTGATATTTCTTATGGTCGCTATCCAGATGCCAACGATAACTTGCAGTTTATGGCTACTCCGACGCCTGGCGGGGCAAATAATGGCGGATACATAGATGTTGTAGCGGATCCTGAATTCAGCCACGGAAGGGGTTTTTACGATGCGCCTTTCTCTGTCAGCATTACTACCGAAACTGAAGGTGCCACGATATTCTATACACTTAACGGCAGTGAGCCAGGTGCTGTATCTGAGCGTGGAGAGCGAGTAGATAGAATATATACAGGTCCAATTTCCATCACAAAAACCACGTGCTTACGTGCCCATGTGATGAAGCCCGGCTGGAAATCTTCAAATATAGTGACCTGCAGTTACATTTTTTTGGACAACGTAATACATCAACCTCGATATCCAACAGATTTTCCCACAACCTGGGGACAGAATCGCGTTGACTACGAAATGGATCCGGACGTGGTCAATGACCCGGCTTATGCGCCGACCATCAAAGAAGATCTCAAGACAATTCCATCCGTTGTAATCGTGATGGACAATGACGATTTTTTCAGTGCTGAGAGAGGAATCTATGCCAATGCAGGCAGCCGGGGAATCGACTGGGAGAGGAGCGCATCAATTGAATGGATCGATCCGATAAAGGATACTGACTTTCAGGTGAATGCGGGGCTGCGCGCCCATGGAGGCGTAGGCAGAAGTTCCAGCGTTGCGAAGCACTCGCTGCGGATCCTGTTCAAGAATGAATATGGTCCTTCACGGTTGGAATATCCGCTCTTTGAAGATAGTGATATTGAAAGCTTTGAGAGCCTTGTGCTTCGAGCCATTTGGAATTACTCTTACTTTGGAGATAGTACTGCATGTGGTGGTTTGGGGACCGACCATGCAGACTACCTGCGGGACCAGTATGCACGTGACACGGTCCGGGACATGGGAGGCCTGACCCCCTATGGCCGGCCTGTCCATCTCTACATTAATGGTCTTTACTGGGGCCTTTATATACTCACCGAAAGACCCGACGACGGTTTCGCAGCCCAGCATTTGGGGGCAAATAAAGAAGATTACGATGTGTTAAAGGCTTCAAACTCCTTTGGTAGTGCTTCTATGGAAGTCGTGGCTGGCGACCTAAATGCTTGGAATACCATGTTTAGTCTGGCAACAAGGGATTTGAGTAGCACCGAGGCTTATGAAGCATTACAGCAATATCTGGATATTCCTGCTATGATCGACTATCTGCTTATGGTTTACCATGTAGGCAGCCGCGATGCACCTGTACTTCTGTGCAATGACCAAATACCTCGCAATTTCTATGCTCTGCGAAGACGAGAACCAGCCGGCCACTTTGTGTTCCTGCCCTGGGATGTTGAATGGATTCTTGAGTCGCCGACCGTGAATCGCGTTAGAATAGTTGGTGTGTTCAATCCACATTATCTACTTGATAGACTACGCTACAATTCTGATTTCCGCATATTGTTAGCCGATCACATTTATCGACATTTTTTCAATGATGGAGCTCTGACGTCGGCTAATTCGATCAAACGCTATATGGACCGTGCGAATGAAATTGATCGTGCTATAATCGGGGAATCTGCACGATGGGGAGACAGCAAAAGATCCAACCGACCCTACACCCGTAATGTTGAGTGGGTGGCTGAACGTGACCGCTTGGTGGATGAGTACTTTCCTATCCGCACGGATATCGTATTAGAGCAGCTTAGGCAAGCTGGCTTTTATCCAGCCGTTTCGGCACCTGGATTTTTTATCAACACCCACTACCAGCACGGCGGTTATATCTCTATGAACGACCTGTTGTCAATCACCGCTGCCAGCGGCACCATTTATTATACCCTTGATAGCTCTGACCCGCGTCTGCCTCGGACATCAGGAGGAATTAACAGCACTACCCTCGTAGCAGAGAATGCTGCCAAGAAAGTATTCGTTCCAACTGAGTCCATCGGTGAAAACTGGAAAGGTGAACAGGCATTCGATGATAGATCCTGGATAAGCGGTACCGGAGGAGTCGGCTACGAGGCAGGCTCAGGCTACGAATTACTTATCAACATAGACGTCGGAGGACAGATGTACAACAGCAATACATCCTGTTACATCCGCATCCCATTTACTGTCAGCAGCGACCCAAGCAGCTTTAACTTCCTGATGCTAAATATGCAGTACGATGACGGATTCGTCGCCTATATCAACGGCACCGAAGTCCAAAGGGCACTCTTTAGCTCTGCCACAGGTACCGGCACACCCGTCTGGAACTCTCAGGCAGACGGCAACCATGAGGCCGATGATTTTGAGTCTTTCGATATATCCGGCCACCTCAGCACATTGCGACAAGGCCAGAACATCCTTGCCATTCACGGCCTGAACGTCTCTGCTACCAGTTCCGACTTTATTATCTCTGCTGAGCTGTTAGCAGGCCAAAACGGTGCTCCCACCGGCGCTGGGATTTCACCTGATGCTATTCGATATACCGGGCCTGTCACGCTGACCAAGAGCACACACGTAAAATCAAGAGTGTTGGATGGAAGCACCTGGAGCGCTCTTAATGAAGCTACCTTTGCAGTCGGCCCGGTGGCAGAGAATCTGCGTATCACCGAGATTATGTACAATCCCAGCGATGATCCTAACGAGGAGTACATTGAGCTTACTAATATCGGCACAGAGTCCATAAATCTGAATTTAGTAAAATTCACCAACGGAATCGCTTTTACTTTCCCCGATATAGACCTTGCACCAGGTGTATATACGGTAGTGGTAAAAGACCTAAGTGCATTTACTTCTCGATATGGCACGGACATCGATATAGCAGGTCAATATTCAGGCAGCTTGTCTGACGGTGGAGAGAGAATCAGACTGGAAGATGCTGTAGGTCAGGCGATACTGGACTTTAGTTACAGCGATAATTGGTATGATATCACAGATAGTGGTGGATATTCTCTTACAATAATAAATGCGGCTAATCCTGACCTCAATAGCTGGTCTGTGAAAGATTCCTGGAACGCATCTTTGCCTTCGCCCGGCAGATAGATTCTATAAAAAAGTATGCCCCGATATAATTGGGATCAGGTTTTATGAAAACACTGTTGTTTATCTCTTTACTGTTGGTCTCTATTGTAAAGGCGGACATCCCGCCTGTAGTAATCAACGAGATTCACTACGACCCCGATGTCAAAACCGAGTTGGTGGAGTTTGTGGAACTCTATAACGCTGGGACAACAGCTGTTAACCTTACCGGCTGGTACTTTTCAGACGGCATATCATTTCAGTTTCCAAGTGGCACGATATTACCAGCCGGTGGATATATCATTGTCGCAGAAGACCCATATCTTGCTTATCATCCAATAACCATTATGGATAAGTATGGTGTTGATAGCAGATTGGTTTACGGACCGTTTGTCGGCAGACTGAGTAATGAGGGTGAGAGAATCGTTCTGCGTGATGCTGAGGGTGTGAAGGTTGATGAGGTGGATTATCAGCTTGGTTTTCCCTGGCCGACCGTAGGCGATGCGGTGCCGGAAAACCGTCCTGGGACTGGTCATTCTATTCAGTTGGTCAATCCATCTTTTGACAACGACCTCGTAGGTAGCTGGCGTTCAGCCTATCCGACGCCAGCAGCGAGAAACCAGGAGGTTTATGCAGACAATATGCCCCCGCACATTCGTCAGGTAAAGCACTCACCTGAGCAGCCCAAGTCTAACGAGGTGGTAACTATTACCGCCAAGGTGACTGATGCCGATGGTGTTGCGGAAGTCACGCTACAATATCAGTTGGTAAATCCTAGTAATTATATAAGAATTATAGATTCAGCTTATCGGTCGAGCTGGACAAGCATCGCAATGCGTGATGATGGACTCAACGGCGATGAAATGGCTGGTGACGATATTTACGCCGTGCAGTTGCCTGCCTCTTTACAGGTCCACCGTCGGCTGGTGCGTTATCGTATCCGTGTTATGGATGGTACATCACGTTCTTTGGTTGTACCTTACGACGACGACCCTCAGCCTAATTTCGCTTACTTTGTTTACGACGGAGTCCCAGCTTGGAGGGGAGTAATCCAGCCGGGCATAACCCCAGAAATCGAGTACGGCACCGAAGTAATGCGAAGTCTCCCCGTCTATCACCTCATCAGCAAAAAGGCAGACGTGGAGAATTGTACCTGGTTTGAAAAATACATGGGCAGCGAGTACAAATGGTACGGTACGTTGGTCTACGATGGCAAAGTCTATGACCACATTCGCTACCGTACCCGCGGTGGTGTCTGGCGGTACGCTATGGGTAAAAACATGTGGAAGTTCGATTTCAACCGCGGCCACTATTTCCAGGCACGAGACGACTACGGCAAAAATTATAAAACCACGTGGGACAAGATAAATCTGTCTGCGTGCATTCAACAGGGCAACTACTGGCACCGTGGTGAACAAGGCATGTTTGAAGCAGTCACTTTTAAGCTCTTCAACATAATGGGTGTCCCGGCACCGAAAACACACTGGATACAGTTCCGAATCATCGACGAATACTATGAAGACGGGACGCTTAATGCCGCGCATCCGCCGCTAACTGCTCGAGGAACACAATACGACGGTGACTTCTGGGGACTCTACATGGTCATCGAACAAATGGACGGGCGATTCCTGAACGAGCACGATTTGCCGGATGGCAACTTCTACAAGATAGAAGGTCACAATGGAGAGCTTAACAACCAAGGGCCGACTGCAGCAACAGACGGTTCAGACTTAAATGCGTTCAAGCAGGGTTATTATTACAACCCTGACCCGACCGAGCAGTGGTGGCGCGAAAATGTAGATTTGCAGTGCTACTACTCCTATCGCTGTGTTGTTGAGGGAGTTCATCACGGCGATGTTGGATATGGCAAAAACTACTTTTTCTACCTCAATCCCCAGACACATATCTGGTCTCAATTGCCCTGGGATGTAGACCTGACCTGGGCAAATAATATGTATGGCGACGGAGAAGACCCTTTTAGGAAAGAGGGCAGGATTCACTATCGTCCTGCTCTTTTTATGGAGTTCCAAAATCGCCTGTGTGGGTTTTATGACCTGTTCTACAATGCCGATCAAATGAACCAGTTGCTTGATGAGTTTGCCTCTATTATAGATGATCTCAGTGGGGCACTTTCAATTGTGGATGCAGACCGAGCTATGTGGGACTACCACTGGGTTGTGGGAGACGCAGCATACCCTTTATATCTATCCCACAGCGCCAGCCAAAAAGCCGGACAGGGCCGGTTCTATCAACAGGCTGCGACCAAAGATTTCAGCGGAATGGTTCAGATTATGAAAGATTACGTGGTTTCTAATAATAGGGCATTTGCTACACCCATTAATGACCCTGATCTGCCGTCTAAACCAACTGTAACAGCAACCTGTGGCCCTGATTTTCCAATCAATGCTCTTACCTTTGAAACAACAGCCTTTAGCGACCCGCAAGGAAGCCACACATTCACTGCGATGAAGTGGCGTATCGCCGAAGTCAAACCCGACTCTCAATATGTGCCTCCCCCTTCTTCTACCCTTCCAGAAACAGCCATATTACTGGAGCCGGAAAGCCCGAATTGGAAATACTTCAAAGGTAATACCGGAGAGCCTTCAAGTCCTGTCGACGCCTGGAGACAGTTGAATTTCGATGATAGCTCGTGGTCCGAAGGCCGAACCAGCATTGGCTTCGGCGACTTTGATGACAACACTGTCCTCAACGATATGCGGAATAACTACTCCACGATATATCTAAGGCACAAGTTTGTCGTTTCAAATATAAACGAGATTGGAGCGTTCGTATTGGGGGGCTATGTCGATGA
>CAZVUF010000169.1:0-6330 GCA_964629355.1 uncultured Pirellulales bacterium
TTATCGGTGGCGTCAACAACCTCGCTCACATCCTTATAAGCACCAGGAGCTTCCTCAGCGATACCGCGATTAGAAGCACCGCGGACGATGATACCTCTTTGCGCAAGCTCTCTTAAAACATCTTTGCCGTGCCATTTTTTTTTAGCCTGTGTTCGGCTCATAGCTCTGCCGGCACCGTGGCAGCAGGAACCAAGGGAAAGTGACATACCTTTTTCCGTGCCGGCCAATATGTAGGAGGCGGTTCCCATAGTGCCGCCTATAAGAACGGGCTGGCCTGCTTTTTTCAGTTCAGCCGGCAGCGATGGATGACCCGGCCCAAATGCGCGGGTAGCACCTTTGCGGTGTACATATAACTTCCTTTTCTTCCCGTCCACGGTGTGCTCTTCGATCTTGCAGGTATTATGAGAGACATCGTAAAGCAAACGCAGACTGCTCTTTGGTAAAACATCGCTGAAAACTTTTCTGACTAAATGTGTGAGAACCTGACGGTTTGCAATAGCACAATTAATACCGCAGCTCATCGCCCCCAAATACTGCTGGCCGACATCGGAATTTATTGGCGCACAGGCCAGCTCTCTATCAGCCAGCTCTATGCCCATTTTCTGAGCTGTCTTGACCATCCTCAGAAGAAAGTCCGTCGCTATCTGATGGCCGAGGCCTCTTGAGCCGCAATGAATGCTTACAATAATGTCATTTAGATGCAGACCGAAAGTTTCAGCACAATCGGAATTATAAATTTTCGTAACTTTTTGTACTTCGAGATAATGGTTGCCGGAGCCGAGTGTCCCGACCTCCTCCTCCTGGCGTTTCTTGGCATGATCCGAAACATACTCTGGTTTGGCAGCAGCGATTCTGCCGCGTTCTTCAATACGTTCAAGGTCATCCTTGGTTCCGTAGCCTTGTTCGACAGCCCAGTGTGCACCACCTCTTAGCATCTCATCCATTTCCCTTCCGGCGAGACGAAGTTTGCCTCTGCTGCCTACGCCGGCTGGTATTCGCCGAGCCAGTTGTTCTGCGAGCCTGTCTTTTACAGGTTCAATGTCATCGGAAGTAAGGCCGGTATGTATTGAGCGAACGCCACAGGATATGTCGAAGCCCACGCCGCCTGCGGAGATTATGCCGCCCTGGTCCGCATCAAAACCAGCCACGCCTCCAATGGGAAAGCCATAGCCCCAATGCGCATCAGGCATGGCATACGAGGCCTTTACTATGCCGGGCAGCCTGGCAACATTCGAAGCCTGCTCAAGAACCTTTTCGTCCATATCTTTTATGAGCTTCTCATCGGCGAAGATAACGACCGGCACCTGCATTTGGCCTTGCGGTTCTATGAACCACTGGTAATCAGAACGCTTTTTTAGCTTCTCGATATTCATTTTGCACCTTCTGCAAAACTATTACTCTTTCATATATGATTTGGCGAATTGTCATTGCGAGGCCTGTGAAGCAGGCCGTGGCAATCTCAACCACTAAGGCAAAAGAGATTGCTTCGCTTCGCTCGCAATGACATCTATGGTTTCATGTATGATAGATCACTATACATCTACGATACATTGTGCCAGCCAGTTTCCATTTGTATCCTGTTGCACCTTCAAATCCGCGTATGTTGCAGCTTTAACTTCCACGGCAGGATTATGTTTTTTCAAATCTATTTTTTCACCCAACGCTTTTGCTTGAAGCCGATGATTTTTAATGCTTATCTCGAATTTGCTAAACAGCATCCGTCGGGTCGCCATTTCGTAGATTAGAGCATTTAACCAGCTTACAAAGAGCAATTCATCGTCCTGCTGCCGGCAGGTAATTTCGACCGTTTCTTTCGGCTGAATTGTTTGTAAATCCGTGATAACCGCTGTCAGAGCCAGAGCACCTTGGCTGAAAGCCTCTTCTTTGGTTGGCCCAAAACCGCGAATGCCCATATCAGCCGGATGTGAATAATGTTCCCAGAATGCTGTGCTCATAAAGATGAACTAACAAAAACGACGTAAAAAGTTAATTACCCCTGTTGCCTTCTACGTTGTCGGATTTTCGGCTCGACTAAACTCGCCGAAGTCTGACAGTGCTTGTTCATTGCTGTTTATATGTGTCTGGCTGATAGGAATATTCGTGGACCCACGTTCTTTTTGCTGAAGTGCCTTGCGACAGCGGGAATTCAAATTATCCAGTACGTTCATAAAGTTGATGTACGCTTCATAAGGCGTATTGTAAGGATTGAAATATTTATGCACGTCTCCGTCAGAAAACCATTTTGTGCACATATAATAAAAATGGTCGGATATCTGTAGTTTTCGCCAGTCAGATATTATTTCTATATCGTCCGTACTTTTGACCTTACTTTCCAGCTTATAAAGCTCACCCAGGGCGTTTTGCTGCATATGGTTGCCCAGCCAGGCGGAAAGGTCCCTCTCGATATCAGCCCAGCTTATGGTGTAGGGAACGTCAATTACGCCAACCGCATCATAGCTGGCCACCACTTCAGAAGGAGTCTTGAAGTTGTTATGTGGGTGCTTCATAATTTCATCAGGCAGGTGCCGCATAAAACTGAATATCCCTGTATCCTCCCATTGGTGCTCGCCAAAGGTTTCATAATCCATAAAAAGATTCACTGTATAGCCGTTGCCGTTGACAGCGTTGACCCAACTGGCAAATTTGTCGGCCTTAAGAGGCCATTGGTTCCAGCCTCTATTGGAAAACCTGAATGCTATATCATCACTAAGACGATAGTTTTTCAGCAGCAGTTTTAGCCTATTATCACTAATCGGACGATATACAAAGTTAGGGCTTCTATAGCCCAGGATATGGTCGGCACCTTCGGATAATATGGCATCAAAACCGCCTATTTTACCAATAAGCTCGGCCAAGGTGTTATTATAGACAAGCTCGGTGTTTCTAAAGATGCGCGGCGTCTGATTGAAGAAATGCTGGACTGCTTTTATTTGAGCTTTAATCTGCTCTACAAATTCACTTTGTGAGTACAAAAAGCTCAAACTGTGGTAGTAAGTTTCCGCAAGGAACTCCACACAGCCTGTGCCGGCTAATTCCTGAAAACTGGCAAAAACCTGTGGTGCATACAGTTGTAACTGTTCCAGTAATACGCCGGTCACGCTAAACGATACTTTAAATTTACCCTGGTACTTTTTGATCAACTCAAGCAAAAGCAAATTCGTCGGCAAGTAGCACTTATTTGCGACCTTTGTACATATTTCGGCGTTCTTTACATCGTCGAAATATTTGTTGTCATGGTCGAAAATAGTATAGCGCCTCAGACGATAAGGCTGATGTACCTGAAAATAAAAGCACACCGACGCCATAATATGTACTCCTTTTTATATAATGCACAAGCCAGTGCTTGTTTACAGATTATATAGAAAAACCAGGCTTGGTTATCTAAACAAATTATACAGTCCGGAAGACGTCCTGCAACCTAAAAATATGCGCACCCTCAAAGCAGAACCACCCGCCGGTGGCAGATAAGGGAATGGAACATTCGCCTATGTATCATGCTGCTAACGTCGAGAAAATTAGAAAATATCTAAATATGTTTCAAGCTCCCAGTTGGTAACTTGCTTTTTGAACTGGTCCCACTCTTTTTCCTTTACGTCAATATATCTTTCAAACAAATGCTGTCCAAGGACATCCTGGATGAGCTTGTCCTCTTTCAGCGCATCCAGAGCTTCCCATAGTGACGTTGGCAAAAGGCTTATATTTTTCTTAATCAAACTGTCCCCATCGAGCTGATAAATATTTTCCTCGACCGGCTCAGGCGGCTTCAGGTCGTTTTTGATTCCATCCAGACCTGCTTTTAGCATAACGGCAAAAGCTAAGTAGGGGTTACAGCTCGGATCGGGACATCGCAGCTCTATCCTGGCAGCTTCCTGTTTTTGTCTGAACCACTTGGGCACCCTCAACAAAGCCGAGCGGTTCATAGCAGCCCAGGTGACATAAACGGGGGCCTCAAAGCCGGAGACCAGCCTTTTATATGAGTTGACGGTGGGACATAAAATTGCACACATTGCATTTATGTGCTTTATCTGGCCGGCAATAAAATTATAGGCGATTTTAGACAGATTATATTGGTGCTCCTTGTCGTAAAAGGCATTTGTCTTTGTTTTGATGTCAAACAAACTCTGATGAGCGTGCATTCCGGAGCCCGGTTTATCCATTATCGGCTTTGGCATAAAGGTGGCGTGCAAATGGAACATTTGAGCAACCTTCTTGGCGGTGTATTTTAATGTCACCACTTTATCTGCTATATCCAGACAGTTTCCGTAATGGAAATCTATTTCGTATTGACCAAGGCCGACCTCGTGATGAGACGCTTCAACGTCGATTGCAAAATTCTCCAGGGCTGCAATTATCTTTTTTATGACCTTGTATCCTTCGTGAGAAGAAAGGTCGAAATAGCTGCCGTAGTCTATGGACGTAGTTCTTGTTTCACCATCGGCTCTGAACAAATAGAATTCCGGCTCCGGCCCAACATTGTATTCATATCCCTCTTTAGCTGCTTCGGCGGCAGCTTGTCTAAGGATAAATCTGGGGTCGCCTCCGAAAGGTTTGCCGTCCGAACGATAGATGTCACATATCAGCCTTGCTGTTTTGCCGTCTTCGGTCAGCCAGGGGACAACGGCATAGGTCACCGCATCCGGTTTTAGAAACAGGTCGCTTTCCTGTATTCTGGCGAAGCCTTCTATTGAAGAGCCATCAAACCAAACGCCGTCGGTTAATGCATCCTCTAATCTTTCAACCGGTATAATGACTTCCTTTATAACTCCCAACAAGTCGGTAAATTGCAGAGTGATAAATTTTATCTCATCCTTTTTTACCTGCTCTAAGATTGTTTGCATTTCCATTCGGATTCCCTTTTTGCAAATTTTATTACGCAAATTGGCTGTCGTAGAAAACTATTCTGGCCTGTGCGGGAAAAACTGCAAGATAAATTTCAAAGATTCAATTTCTTCAGATGCAATTGCTTACACAGCATGACCTACAAAAACTGAACAAAAAGTGCAAAAACTGACAGAAAAGCGTAGGAAAGTCAAATCTTTGTAATCTTAATTCACTTATTGAACGTGAATTTGTGAGCATCAGCATCAATTTTTATGGTGTCGCCCTCTGCGAATCTGCCTGCTAAGAGCTCAGCGGCAAGAGGATTTTCCAATCGCTGCTGAATCGTCCGCTTCAAAGGCCTTGCACCATATACAGGGTCGTAGCCCTCATCCATAATCTGCTTACGAGCACTTTCAGTAAATTCAAGCTTTATCTTCTGTCCGGCCAGACGGTCAACTAAATAACTCAGTTGAATATCCACAATCTTTTCCAAATCATTTTTTGTGAGCATGTGGAAAACAATCATCTCATCGACGCGATTGAGAAATTCAGGTTTGAAGACCTGCTTGAGCACATCTTTAACATGAGCCTCAATTTCCCAGTCAGCCCCGGATTCTTCGGTTAATTTTTGAATCTGCTGACTGGCGATATTGCTGGTCATAATGATGACAGTGTTCTTGAAGTCGACGGTTCGGCCTTTTCCGTCGGTTAATCGGCCATCATCGAAGACCTGCAGCAGCACGTTGAACACATCAGGATGAGCCTTCTCAATCTCATCGAGCAAAATCACCGAATATGGCTTTCGGCGGATCGCCTCGGTCAGTCTTCCGCCTTCTTCATAGCCGACATAGCCCGGCGGAGCACCGATGAGTCGAGCAACAGAATGCTGCTCCATAAACTCGCTCATATCAACTCGCACCATAGCATTCGGGTCATTAAAAAGAAAATCAGCGAGCGCTTTAGAAAGCTCGGTCTTTCCTACTCCGGTCGGCCCGAGAAACAGGAATGTCCCTATAGGCCGATTCGGGTCGCCAAGGCCCGCTCGATTTCTTCTCACTGCGTTACAAAGAGCGCTGACCGCCTCATCCTGGCCAACTACACGCCGGCAAATCAGTTCCTCCATCTTCATTAACCTCTCACGCTCACCGCTCAATAACCTTGCAACCGGTATCCCCGTCCAATTGGATACAACTTCGGCGATGTGCTCTTCGTTCACCTCATTCTCGATTATTTTAGTACCGTTAGATTTGGCAAGCTGCGTCTCTTTTTCCTGAAGCTCTTTTTTTAGATTCGCAATGGTCTCATACTTAAGACGAGCGGCTGTTTCCAGTTCACCTCTGCGTTGGGCTTCTTCAAACTGATTTTGGGCATTTTCGATTTTTTTCTTTATTTCTTTTATCTGGTCGATATCAAGCTTTTCGCCTTCCCAGCGTGCGGTAAGCTCTTTATCCTGTTGTTGTAATTCGGCCAACTGCTTTTCAGCTTTTTTTAGCCGCTCTTTGCTGGCCT
>CAZVUF010000170.1:0-6328 GCA_964629355.1 uncultured Pirellulales bacterium
CGCAGCGGTAACACCTTTACCGGTGAGTATTCGGCTAACGGCTCTAACTGGACAGCGCTGGGTACCATAGATATAGCCATGCTTTCGGAAGTTTATATTGGCTTGTGCCTGACGAGTCATAACGTCGGTGAGACGTGCACAGCCGAATTCTCTAATGTTAACATATCCGGTACGGTTACAGGTGACTGGCAGTCGCAGGATATTGGTATACAGAGCAATATTGGCGAGCAGCTTTATGTGGCATTGCAGGATAGCGCAGGCAATAGTGCAGTTGTAACTAATCCTGATCCTGCTGCAACAACTATAAACGTCTACACGCAGTGGAATATTCCACTGACAAACTTTACTGGTGTGAATCTAAAAGCGATTAAGAAGATGTCTATAGGAGTTGGCAGTAGAGGTAGCGTGCAGCTTGGTTCTGCGGGTGATTTATACATTGATGATATTGGATTAAAACTTCCATAGATTTAAGATAGGCTTTGACTTGTCTTAAGGCCTCTGCAGTGGATATCGATTATTCGGGGCCTATATAAAAGTTTTAAGTTTATAGTTTTAAACTTAGGATCACTTTGGTATAGGCCCCTATCGTTTTTGCACGAATATTGTATTAATCTGAAATCTGTGGACACTATACTTATTTACACATTTCATTGATGTCCTTTTGTATCTCGCATAGAAATTTCCAAACAGATGCGTCAAAGCTGCCTCGCTTCACCGCTCGCTTACGCGGAATCTACAATATTTAGGCAGAGTTTTCAATAAAAAAGATATAAAGTGCACAAGTGCATAAGGGGAAAAAGTGGTCAGGAGCATTTTTGGGGATTTTTTAGCTGGGTCGGTGCGATTCTCGTGCTTCGTAGCGAGCTTCCGGCCTTCGCAGTCCCTTAGGGAAGTAGGCACTTCGCAGAGTAGATCATCACACCCTACCGATTAAGAACCCAACCGTTTTCAGATTGACATCGGCAACAAAACAAGTGAAAATACAATATACGATGCACGTTATCCGCTGTACGCGATACGCACGACGCATTGCGAGTAATTAGCAATGAATATAATCGCAATAGATATTGGCAATACGAATATCGCTGTCGGGCTTTTTCTTGATGGCCAGGAGCAGTTTATTAAATCCATCCTCGGTAGCAACTCGGAGGAATTAACGAGCTGCCTCGAATCGGCCTGGCAAAAAATTCCTGTTCTCGAAAGCTCAAAAGAAAAAAAACGCGACGGCGCAATCGTTATCAGCAGCGTAAAACCGGCATGGACCGAGCTTATTGCAAACATAGTAAGGGACAACCTTGGCGAAAAGATTTATATTATCGGTAAAGATATACCCCTTCCGATGCCTATATGGTTGGACGAACCCGATAAAGTCGGCACCGACAGAGTTGTCTCAGCAGCAGCGGCTTACGCAGTTGTCGGCGATGCCGTGGTCGTCGCGGATTTCGGCACCGCGGTCACTATCGACTTAGTGGACCAGCATGGCGCGTTCCAGGGAGGTGTTATCTTCCCAGGCTTTGAAATCAGCGCAAAAGCCTTGAAAGAAAATACCGCTCAACTGCCGAATATAAAAGTCACAAAGCCACAAGAACCTTACGGCAAAAATACGGCTGACGCAATAAATTGCGGATTGTATTATTCCATTATCGGAGCGATGGAAGAGGTGATTAGACGGTATGCGGAGAAAATCGGCAAATGGCCGCAAACGGTGATAACCGGCTCCGGCGCCGAAATCATAAAAGATGATTGTGAATTCATAGACAATTATGTCCCCCATTTGGTTGTAAAGGGCATAGTCTTAGCCTACCAAAAATACATCGAAGAAAAGGCTGTGTCAGAGTTATGAATGTCTTCGCAGCCGTTATGACCGGCAAAGGAACCGGTGCAATATCGACTATCCAGCTCTTCGGAGATTCAGCCGAAGCCATAATTAAGAAAATATTTAAATCTACAGGTACGAAACCTCCGAAATTCAAGACCGGCAAAATCCTACTCGGTACAATCCAAGATGGTGAAGAGTCTATCGATCAAGTAACAATCGGCTGCGAAGCCGCCAGCAGCTTCGCTATTCACTGTCACGGCAATCCGCTTATTGTGGAAATGATAATGCAACTGCTGCAACGCAGCGGCGCTAAGCTCTTAACTGCTGAAGAATTGTTGGCCAAAGTGTTCACCGAGCAAAAAAACATCAGCACAATTGCTATCGAAGCCAAGCTGGCTCAGATACAGGCTAAAACCATTGAAGGAGCAAAAATAATTGTCAATCAAATCGAAGCTGGTTTAAGCAAAAAAGTGAAAGAATGGCTGCAAAATATAGATACAATGTCATTTAGCAAAATCGCCACCGAGGCAGACGAGATTCTTAAAGATAGCCAAATAGCAAAACTGATTATAGCCGGCTGTAAAGCAGCCATAATAGGCCCGCCGAACAGCGGTAAAAGCACCTTGCTAAACTATCTGGCAGGGCGAGATAAAGCCATCGTTACCGATATTAAAGGTACTACCCGCGATTGGGTCTCCGCCACCTGCCGAATTGAGCCTCTCTCTGTGGAGTTTATTGATACAGCCGGTCTGGATGAAAAACTCTCCGAGGATAGTGACACTATCGAAAAAGCAGCTCAACAAAAAAGCGTTGAGATTTTAGAGCAGGCAGATTTGGTCTTGCTTGTTCTCGATAATAACCAGCCAGCAGAGCAGCTTAATAAGGATATGCTTAAAAAAGTCGTTAATAAAAGAGTCCTAACAATCTTAAATAAATCCGATTTACCCACTAAATTCGATACATCCAAGTTGGCCAAAGGTCTAAATAAGACAGTACTAATAAGCGCCAAATTCGGCACCGGCATCGAAGAGCTAATAGAAAAAATCCTGCAAATCTGTGGCGTTGCTGACTTCGATTTGAAAGCAGTTATTTGTTTCACTGACCGACAAGAAAAACTGTTAAAAAAATTGAGAAAAGTCAAATCCAAACAGGATGTTGCTTCAATCATAACAGAGTTGTTAAAAGGCCAGATTCATGTATAATCTCGTGGTATGGCTATCGAGAGCGAAAAACTGACGCCGGCGATGAAGCAGTTTCACCAGTTTAAGCGGAAATACCCTGATTGCATACTGTTTTTTCGCATGGGCGATTTTTACGAGACCTTCTACGAGGATGCTGAAATCTGCTCGCGGGTCTGTGGTTTGGCTCTGACCAGCCGAAGCAAAGGTGAGAATCCCATCCCGCTGGCCGGTGTACCATACCATGCCGTTGAAGGATACCTCAAAAAAATGCTTCAGGCCAGCTATAAAGTCGCCGTCTGCGAGCAGGTAGAAGACCCCAAAACCGCAAAGGGTGTTGTCAAACGCGACGTCGTGCGAATTGTCACTCCAGGCACGCTGACCGATGATATCCTACTGAACGCTAAAGAGGACAATTTCCTCTGCTCGGTGTCTCTTGGCACAAAGCAGGAAGATGCGATTAGCTGGGTCGATATTTCGACCGGTCACTTCTTTGTTCAGCAGTTGCCGGAGAAAAGTTTGCTTGATGAGCTACTCAGACTCAACCCAGCCGAGTGCTTACTTGCCGACCGACGCGGTGAATTATTTGATGCTGAGACAAGAAAGCTTGCCAAGGACATCGCCCAGCTTACAAAAGCAATAGTGACGGAACGTCCCGCCTGGTATTTCGATCCCTATCAGGCGAGGCAGCGTTTGCTCAAACACTTCGGCACGACCACGCTCGAAGGCTTTGGCATCAGTGACGGTGATGACGGCCTGATTTGCCCGGCAGGTGCTATTATCGAATATCTTAATGAAACCCAGAAAACTACGCTGGGCCATATCCAGAGTCTGAAAAAGATTAGTCGTCAAAGATTTCTGCAGATAGATGCAACCAGCCTTCGGAGCCTGGAAATCCTGCGAACCATTCGTACCGAGAGTCCAAAAGGGTCGCTTCTCGATTGCCTCGACCAGACTCTAACAGGTATGGGCGGCAGAATGATAAGAGCCTGGCTGTGTATGCCGCTGTGCGACCTCGGTGCAATCGAGCTGCGTCATGATGCAGTTGAAGAATTAAAGAGTAGTGACATTAAATTGACCGACATTCGCAAATTACTCTCGAATATATCCGACACCGAAAGAATTACTGCCCGCATCAGCACATTTAGAGCGACACCCAGAGATTTGGTGGCTCTTGCTGCAACGCTGCGACAGGTGCCGAAGCTGCGTCAAATCCTGCAGCAGTTCAATGCCGACCTGCTTATGCGATTGGCCGGCCAATGCGATAGTATGGATGAATTAGCCGATTTGCTTGAGGCGGCAGTTGAGCCGGACCCTCCTTCGCATCTGCGTGACGGCGGTGTCATAAGGGCTGGTTTTTCAGAAGAGCTGGACCGGCTTCGTTCAATTTCCAAAGACGGGCAAAGCTGGCTGCGGCGTTATCAAAAAGAGCAAATCGAACGGACCGGCATCGGCAATCTTAAAATCGGCTATAACAAGGTCTTCGGCTACTACATCGAAGTCACTCACTCTTCGTCAGATAAAGTGCCGGCTGACTATGTCCGCAAGCAGACAATCAAGAATGCAGAGCGCTATATCACAGAGGCGCTAAAAGAATACGAGACCCAGGCGCTCAGCGCCGATGAAAAGGCCCTCGAATTAGAGCAGCAATTATTCGACCAGGTTCGTCGACAGGCTGCTGGTTATGTAAGCCGACTTCAGGCTCTTGCTGATACTATCGCGCAGTGCGATTGCCTGGCTGCATTTGCCTACTTAGCCAAACGGCGGAACTATATACGCCCCACAATGACCAACGGTTGTGAGTTTGTTATTCGTGACGGCAGGCATCCTGTGCTGGCTGAAACGCTCGGCTCGGAATTTGTGCCGAATGATATTGAGCTTGGCAACGGAGCCGGTGACATCCTTGTTATCACAGGCCCGAATATGTCCGGCAAAAGCACCTACATTAGACAGAATGCCCTTTTAGTCATAATGGCGCAGGCAGGCTCTTTTATCCCTGCTTCGCAGGCCACCATCGGCTTGGTCGATAGAATATTTACACGCGTCGGTGCTTCCGATGAATTAATTCGCGGCCAATCAACCTTCATGGTCGAAATGACGGAGACTGCAAATATTATCAACAATGCTACAGGTAAGTCACTCGTCATTCTCGATGAAGTCGGCCGCGGTACAAGTACCTACGATGGCCTTGCTCTTGCCTGGGCGATTACCGAGCACATCGCAAACAATATAAAGTGCCGGACTCTTTTTGCTACACATTATCACGAGCTGACAGAGCTTGCGGAACTGTTTGCGAATGTGAAAAACTGTAATGTTGCCGTTCGGGAATGGATGGACGAAGTGGTCTTTCTGCACAAGATTTTGCCCGGCGGAACAGATAAAAGCTACGGCATCCACGTTGCTAAATTGGCAGGCGTGCCGAAATCCATCGTCAAGCGAAGTGCCGAAATATTGGAAGAGCTTGAAGCGTCTTTCGCTAAGGAAGCGACTGGCGACCGCCTCGCCCGGCATAAAACAAAACAGCCGGATGAAGATTTACTCTTTGTGCAAAAACACAAGTCTGTTTTGGATAAATTAACCTCAACGGACGTCAATAGTTTAACACCAATGGAAGCGATAAATTTATTGAACAAAATAAAGCAAGAGATCGATGAAAAATAGAGAACGGAAGACGGAGGACGGAGGACAGAAGACGGAAACTAGAAGACCGATGACAGGGACAGAAAATGAGTGAAAAAATTGGGAGTTTTCGTGATCTAAACGTTTACAAACTTGCATTTGAGCTTCAACAGGGAATCTTTATGCTAACGAAGAAATTTCCGAAAGAAGAACTCTACTCTCTCACAGATCAGATTAGACGATCTTCTCGCTCTATAGGAGCTAATATTGCCGAATCTTGGCAAAAAAGACTATATGCTGCTCATTTTATTAGCAAGTTAACCGATGCGGACGCGGAACAAGCGGAAACCCAACATTGGCTGGACACCTCTCTGAAATGTAAATATATATCTATAAAAGACCACCGAATATTGCTGGAAAAGTGCAGAAGAATAGGTAGAATGCTTGGAAAGATGATGGCTGAGCCCGAGAAGTGGTGCTCCCAATTTAAGAACTAATAAGATGTCCGTCTTCCGTCCTCAGTCATCTGTCATCTTTTGAAAGGCGGGTACTATGAAAACTTCCAAAAGGCTGATAGTAGTGACCATCTGTGTGCTTTTGCTAATGCAAATCTCCTGCTCGCAGGTTGAAATCTCCGGCAGGCAGCAATTCAATATCGTTCCGGATTTCCTTATAAACTCCATGGCTTTCCAGTCCTACAGCGAATTTCTCT
>CAZVUF010000171.1:0-6317 GCA_964629355.1 uncultured Pirellulales bacterium
TTCATCTCGCATATTTCGTCACTTAGCGGTCTGAGCGCAACGCAACCAGCCAGTTGATTTTCATACTCGGCGCGCAATATGCAACCTCTCGGCAGGCTATATTCGCCAGGAAGATTGGCTAACTCTTTATCAAAATTTTGAAAAGTTAGGTCAAAACCCAGAGAATCGGCGTATTCGATAAAAAGCTTTTTGACCATCTCAAGATCTTTGCCTGTCTCAGCTTTAATAATATTCAACATTATTGCTGCTCTCGACTTTTACCCTCGTTTTGCGATCTAATGTCGCCGGTCAGGTGTTAGCTACTGCGAGTTGCCTGCATCTGTCTTGTTATGTAACTTTTTCTTCATTTGAGATAGATGTTGCTCGTGTGCTTCATCCAGTTTCTTCCTTTTTGAAAAGAACGCTTCATGAAGATGTCCATAATCCCCTTTCGAAAAGTTCTTCTCGCACTCCTTTGCATATGATTCAGTTTGCTCAAAAACCTTTTCTATTTTCTTGCAAGGATAATCCTGACATATTCCACAATTATCAATCCCTTTCTCTCGAGCACATTTTCGAATATTGTCATATCTACACCATTTCACCGAAACGCAACCATGGCAGACCATCTCTTCAGGTGACAAAATTTCATTTCGCCAGCCGGCTTTTCCCCACATTGCGGCAACTTCTTTTAATCGTTCCGCATCGCCGCTTTGAGTTGCAATAAATCTGGGACATGCGTTGCAATCATTGCCACAAAAAGTCAACTTTAACATAATCCGAGTTCCTCTCCGGCTCTAAATCCATTTTCTATTTATAGCCGAGCTGACCGGTAGGCAGTAAACAGGAAATTTCTTTTTCACAATTTTGAAAAAAATTCTTAAACCAAAACAGATTATAATATTCTGCAAAACACATCTCAGTTTTATAAATGAATTAAGCAATTTTTAGTCGAGTTCCAGGTAGTTATAAAAAATTTACATTGTACTTCCTTTAGAAGTTCTATTCGTTAAATAAATACCGGAAGTGACCAATATCGTGCCAATCAATATAGATAAAGTAAGCGGTTCTGCGAGTATTAAAAAAGCAAACAAAACAGCACTCACCGGGACGAAATTGATAAACAAGCCTGCTTTGGTTGGGCCTATCTTTTTTATGCCTTCATAATACCAGACAAATCCCAGCACAGTTCCAAAAAACGCAAGGTAAAAAATACCCAGCCAGTCCGTTGCAGAATAATGAGTTAAATTCCGCGTCACCCCATTGAAATAGGCAGGAACAAATAAACCAACGGCACCTATTATAGAAGAATAAGTTACCAAAACAAGTGGCGGGAGGTCAGCCATTGTTGCTTTACCTATTAAAGAGTAGGCCACCCAGCTTAAAACACAACAAAAGATATAAAGTTCACCCCGCCCAAGGCTCCCATTCAAAATATCAAGCGGGTTCCCTCTTGATATGACGATCGACGCACCGGTTACTGAAATGATGATACCGGTGATTTTTACCATAGTCAGTTTTTCTTTGAAGAAATAAGAAGAAAGAATAGCAATCAATATCGGAACCATTGCAATAATGAGTCCTGCTCGACCAGCATTAATTATTTTCAGGCCTTTGAAAAATAAAACGTTGTATGCAAATACACCTGTCATTCCAAGAGCAATAATAGAAATAATTTGGGAGGCCTTTATTACAGGAAGTCGGCCTTCGACTTTGAATGTTAGTAAAAGAAGAAAAACTGAAGCTATGGCAAACCTCAGAAAAGCGGCTGAAAAAGGCTCAACATTTTTAGCCACAACTTTCCCAGCAATAAAAGTACCTCCCCAAAATATCGCTGTTAATAATAACTTTAAATAAATAACCATTACGAATCCTTGATAAACTTTGCTTTTAAAAAAATACTTTCACCTCATCTGTAAGAACCTCGCCTTTAATCCTATTTGTCTCATATATAATATTCGCCTCTTTTATCAGCTTGGTTCCCAATCCCATTTTTTTATTATGGATTCTAAGGCTTTTCCTCCTCAATCTTAAAGACGACTTTAGCCAGAGGGTCAGGACACTGCCATTGATCTAAAATCTCTAAAAGACCTTCACCTTCCTGGCTTTTGATAATCGCAGCCGTGATAGGCGGTAAGATACTACCAAGAGCGAAGATGCATATACTTTGCCTCGGTGGTACCTCCAGTTTTGCGTTTCTCACATAAAACGTGTCACCCGGTTTGGAACGGCTGCATTCGCCCTCAGCTTTCACACATGTTATTTTAAGATTTTTAAATGACATTTCTTGTTCCCCTCTTTAGTAACACCTAATGCTAAAACTCTGGTTTTCATCTGTCACAAAGTATTAGTAATCACACTATGTCACGTCCGCCGTGATTATGTTCTTTATTCAATAACTCTATGCCCGGAAGCAGACAAAACTAAAATAGCCTTGTCAAGACTGCTCTCTCGAACCATAACATAATCTGTCTTATATGCCGATAAGACTAAAACACTAATGTTGGCCTCGGCAAGCGGCCCTGTAAGAGACGCGATAATTCCCGTTAGTGAAAAATCGAGAGGTGCCTCAACTTTAAGAACCTTCCATCCGCGCTCCGCCTTGATATTCTCAGGAACATCATCTTCAGCACACACAATTGACAGCTCTTGCTGTGCTTTTGTCACAGACCAGAATGTACTACGTGTAGCCCATTTGGGGACATCGTGCTCTGACTCCAGCTTGCATATCGCAAACCTACCTGCAAGTATTGACAGCGTTAATTTTCTATTTGGCATTCCGCGACTCCTTAGATGCCATGATTGTCCTGTTAGACCATACTAAAAGAACAGCTCTTATGTATAAACAAGTGCAAATGCTCTTACCGGGAATGTGCCAAAGCCCTTAACCTTTACCGGTACTGCATAAAAGGCAAATCCTTCATCGGGAAGCTTCGACAGATTACATAGATGTTCCACTATTGGTATATCCGCCCGTAGCAATATTGAGTGAGCAGGTCTTTGTCCATCCGAAGTATCGTCTATGTTAAGCGAATCGATGCCGACCAGACTCACGCCACAATCTCGTAAATACTCAGAGGCATCTCTCGTCAGATAGGGATGGCCTTTGAAGTACTTTTCCGTTCCCCAATACTTGTCCCAGCCGATATGGATTAAGACTGCCTTGGCCTTGACGTTTGTCTTGCCAAATAAGTTTCTATCAATAGCGCGTTTTGTCGGGTCAGCATGAAAGACGTTGCCATCAAGATGTGCGACAGATGCCAGATCGATCTCGGAAAGGTCTTTTCCATCAGCATATCGATGGAACGGTGAATCGATGTAAGTACCGGTGTTGGCCACCATCTCGATCTTGCCGATATGAAAGGATGTCCCTTGCTTATAATGGACTTTGGAATCCTTCCTGGTCCAATAGTCACTTATAACAGGACCAGGCAGGCCCTTATAGGTAATCATACCATGTTCTACAGTATGGCTTAAATCGACAAATATGTCTTTGCTGTTTGCTGGTTTTTTCATTGCCTATCTTTTTAAGCAGAAAGGTTATGCTAAAACAATTGTCCCTTAGCGATCATTATGACTTTTCCGCCGACGAATACCTCAATCTTACCGCCTTTTTCTTCTGCTTGCAGATAAAGCAGCGATGGCCTGCCTATTTCATATCCTTGCTCTGCGCGAACATCAATTTTGCTTGTTCCGAAGTATCGGTTCTTGACTAAGTACCCGGCTAAGCAGCCGTTTCCACTTCCCGTGGCCGGGTCCTCCGGGATACCATAATAGTCACAAAACACTCTTACATTTAAGTTGTTATCACGGTTGTAAGTCTCAGGACAAAAAACAAGAATCGCATTGGCTTGCGTATTTTCAATTAGTTTGAAATATTCATCCCTATTTACCTTAGTTCGTTTCGCAGCATCCAAAGTTTTAAGCGGCACTATTATGAAAGGCATACCTGTGGACACCTCCTGAATCGGAAACTTCTCATCAATATCATCTTTCTCGACCGTCAAAACTCGCGCGATATCACTTCCGTCGAAAACTTCGCCAAAGGTTGGCTCTATCTGTTTCATCCAAAGAACATCCTCGCCTTCACCGGCGTCCTTGAAAGTGACAGGAATCTGGCCAACCTTCAGGTTCAGGATTACCGTATCCGTAGGTTTCTTGATAATTTCTCTCTGTATGATATAAGCAGTTCCCAGCGTCGGATGCCCTGCAAATGGCACCTCTGCTGCCGGCGTGAATATTCGAACATCATAGCCACCCTCACGCGGCTCTTCGCTTAGAATAAATGTTGTTTCCGAATAATTCATCTCTTTGGTGATTTGCTGCATTTGGCTGTCCGATAGAACCGATGCATTTTGGACTACCGCAAGCTGATTACCGGCGTATTTTTCTTCAGCAAAAACATCCACAATATAAAAAGTCAGCATGTCCATTGGATTTTTCTCCCTTAGTTGCATTCGTCATAACCTCTGCCGTTCGGGCAGAGCCTGCGGCAGTTATTGCAAAGATATAAATAGTGGCCTTTTTTAGTATGTCCCTGAGAAACACCCCGGCAAAGTTTCTGGTTTACTGTTTTGCCGTCAAGTGCTCCTGCGGGACAGTTTTCTATGCAAATTCGGCAATCGGGTGGGCAGAAATCATAGTCCACCAAGTCGTCAGGCTCAAGAGATACGTTCAGCAGGGCTGCCCCAAGCGTAATGCGATTACCAAAGGTTGCATTTGTCAGCAGAGTATTTCTGCCAAGAATCCCTAATCCGGCCATGTATCCGGCATGACGCATAGAAAGAATGCCTCTACCTTCGCGTTTTCCTTCATCCCAATATTCATAGGGATCATCACTCGGAACCGGAACTGCAATTACACAATCGCGTTCAAGCATGCTACAAAGAGCACATGTGATTCGAACAGTTTCCCGCAGGATAATGTCGTTTGTCACTGTATATGGAATGGTACCTTTCGACACAAACGGCCCTTCGGGAAATTTCCTGGCAATAACTACAACGGATTTGGCGTCCGCGTAGATGTCCGTCGGCTTAAAACCTTTGGGAGCTTCGCTGAAACGCTCCACCGGTGCGATTCCACACAAGTCAGCACCTAACTTTATTGCCATGTTCTTAACAGACTTATTACTAATCATATTTTCACCTACCTATTCTCTGAATACAGTCTCCATTTCCGAACTCTATCGCTTCAAGGACTTTCCGCATAGAAACCCCGAAGCTCGTCGCTCAAATTGCGAAAGCCGAGCAACGCGACTGTTATACTGAAGGCCAAACGGGTAAGAAGGCTCTTAGCAGAAAGAAGAGTTATTCCAATTCCTCGGAATCCAGAATACTCATAAAAGCTTCCTGGGGTATCTGTACCGAGCCTATGCTCTTCATACGCTTCTTGCCTTCTTTTTGCTTTTTAAGCACCTTCATCTTCCGAGTGACATCACCGCCATAAAGTTTGGCGGTTACATCCTTACGATAAGCCTTGACGGTTTCCCGTGCAATAACCTTTGCCCCGATGGCTGCCTGAAGAGGAATTTCAAACTGATGTCGCGGGATTGACTTGCGCAGCCTGGTTATAAGTCTTCGGCCGCGAGCCTCAGCAGTGCTACGATGAACAATCAGAGAAAGTGCGTCAACAACGACTTTGTTGACAAGAACATCCATCTTGACAAGGTCGCTTTTTTCAAAACCCATAAACTCGTAGTCCATCGTCGCATAGCCGTGGCTTATGCCCTTAAGGACGTTGTAGAAATCATAGACTATTTCAGCGAGTGGCGCTTTATATTCAAGCATGACTCGGGTTGGGCTTATGTAATCGGTCTTGAGCAGCCTGCATCTTCGACTCTCGGCCAGCTTCATAATGTCACCTATCGAGTCGCTTGCCGTTACTATCTCCAGTTGAACAAACGGCTCACGCAGCTCGGCGACCTTTGTAATATCGGGCAGTTCGCTTGGAGAATCTATCCTGATTACCTTGCCGTCTTTAGTCAAGACTTCATAGCTCACCGTCGGAGCGGTCTGGATGACGTTTATACCATGTTCGCGCTCGAGCCGCTCCTGGATAATATCCATGTGCAGAAGCCCCAGGAAGCCGCACCGAAAACCAAATCCCAGAGCGGGTGAATTGTGAGCAGTAAAAGAAAAACTTGCGTCATTGGGTGCCAGTTTATCAAACGCTGCCCGAAGTTTGGGATAGTCGGTATTATTGCCGGGATAGAAATCGGAAAACACCATCTGTATCGGCGGCTTATAACCGGCGAGCGCCTTGTGAGCAGGTTCGGCGTCATCGGTAATCGTATCCCCAATGGTGACATCAGTCAATTTACGAATATTGGCAATCACATA
>CAZVUF010000172.1:0-6296 GCA_964629355.1 uncultured Pirellulales bacterium
CTGGTCATTTCGTTTATTGCCTACTTCGACCTTTTCACGAGGTCTATCGCCAATTCCGTTACCCGATTTGTCGCCATTCATCTGGGCAGAGATGAAATAGAGAAAAGTAACCTTTATTTCAACAGCGCCTTGTCCGCCCTGACGGTATTGTGCGGGATACTGCTTGTTCCGGTTGTCATTATCGCGCTCTTGTTTTCCAGAATATTTCAGGTGCCAGCCGGTTTTGAAGCGGATACGAGTTGGCTGTTTTTTTTGGTGCTGCTGTCGTCATTTATCATGTCGATTACAAGCCCGTTTATGGCCAGTGCGTTTATCAGGCATCGCTTCGACCTGAGCAACTCAGTGGATATCCTCAGCCGGTTTTTGCGGGTGGCTGTTATAGTGCTTTGTTTTACGTATTTATCGCCGTCTTTGAAATATTTCGGATTGTCTTATCTTTCAATGGCGATATTTTTCCTGGCCTGCTCGGTAATGTTGGCCAGATGGCTGATCCCGCAGTTACGCCTTAACTTTAAGCTGTTTGACTGGGGCGCTTTTCGTCAAATGACTCGCATGAGTGCCTGGATAACCATCAATCACGTTGGCATACTTTTATATCTCGGTACCAGCTTGATTATAATAAATCTTTTTCTGGGGCCCGAACAGGTCGGCCGATATGCCCCAGTCGCTCAGTGGGTAACGTTGCTGGCGGCTTTGGCGGGGTCTATCAGCAATGTCTTTACGCCCATCGCTTATGAGTACATCGCCTGCGAGCAAACGGCTGTTCTGGCAATCCAGATACGCCGCTCCGTGAAGTTTATGGCGCTGATAGTGGGCCTTCCAATTGGCTTGCTGTGCGGATTGTCAAGCCCTATACTAAAGTGGTGGCTTGGGCCGTCATTTGCTGACCTGGGGCCGCTCGTATGGCTGCTAATTGCGCCATTGCTGATAACCGTTGCAGTCAGGCCAATGGTTTCCATACATCGGGGCTTGGATAAGGTGAAGGTTCCTGCTCTGGTTACACTTACCTTTGGTATCATAAACGTACTCCTGTCCATCGCACTGGTGCATTATACTAACTTAGGGATTTACGGCGTTGCCTTAGCGTTATTGCTGTGTTTTACAGGAAGGAATTTGTTCTTTACTCCTGTTTATACCGCGGTAATTACCGGCCAGCCGAAGACAATCTTTGTTAGAGAAATCGTTCCGGGCTTTATAATGGCCGCTCTTGTATCATTGGCCACACTGGCACTAAGCCGGATGTACAATTTGGCCTCTATCTCACGCCTATTGCTCGTATGTGGAATTGTGGCTGCAGCTTACGCCCTATTATGTTATTGTTTAGTTATAAATAAGGAAGACAAGGTCTTATTGCGCTCACTGACCTACAGGCAAAGAACGTTGAAGTCAGAACAAATGCTTGAGTGAAGCGTTATCCTTAGGGAGACGGGCTACAAATATCAAATTTCGGCGCTATAGCAAAGGAAGCGAGGCATCAGATGGTTACTCAAATCAACCAGCGACTTCTGGAAAAGTTACTCTGTCCGGTGTGCCATGAAGGCACGTTCCGAAAGACTTCGCAGAACATGTTGATATGCGAAGCCTGCGGTCGGTTATTTCCGGTCATCCGTGGCATTGTAGATCTGACCTATTTCCCAGAAGGCGGGAACGAGGCAATTGCCTTCGATAATATACAGGCTCAACATGAGCGTTACGTTCATGATCGACGTGCTGAGGATGATTATGAAGAACACGTTATTAAAAAATTTGGTGACAAGACGGAGGTTATTGCCACCGGTTGGGCAAAGACCTTTCCGGGTCCCATTCTTGACTTTGGGTGTGGCACTGGCCAGGTTTGCCGGTTCTTGAAGAAATACCATGATGAGGTGTATGGCTTTGATATCTCTCCAATTAGTGTGCGGCAAAACGTTAAGGATAACACTGTGCTCGCGGTGGTTGCAAATGCGTTTTGCGTACCATTCAAGAACAGTGCCTTTGAGACAGTATGCTGCAATGGCACGCTTCATCATCTTGTCGATCTCAAGAGGGCAATTGGTGAGATGGCCCGCGTTTGTAAGAAGTATATTGTGATTTCCGAACCTTGTGTATATAATTACCATCCGATGTTATTGAGAATCAAGCGGCACTTGAGAATAGCGGCCAAGTCGTTGCTGCAGTTTTTTGGCTTGTTGGAGATAATTAAGGGGATGTATAAGATATGCAGTAGCGGCGGAGCGGTAAGTAAATACGAGCGACCGCTGGACCCCAAGGATATCGTAGAATTACTTAAACAGGCCGGTTTCAAAGTTACGCGGCTATCATTCTGGACAAATTTGAACTGGAGACAACGTTCGCATATAAAGAAATTGTTGATCCGAATGATGGTATCAAAAAGAGTAGGAACTCATTTCGAAATTCATGCTGAGAGGGATGAGGATTCACATTCCAATGCCAGTATATCACCATAACGTCTAACAAAAGGTTCTTTTTCACGAAAAGCACATCGCAAAGAAGGGAACGTTGATGCCCAATATTAATCGGAAAAATGTCTGTAATACGATTGTTGCACATAATCTTTGCATTGGATGCGGCCTGTGCGCGGCTATTTGTCCAAACAATAATCTAAGAATCGAATCTAACGAATTTGGAGAATACATTGCCGTTGAAAAAGACAATAAGTGTCCCGACACGTGCAGCATGTGTCTTATGGTATGTCCGTTCTTCGATCAGGAGGAAAACGAGGACACGTTAGGCGAAAAGCTATTTGCGAGTATCCCTGGAATAAGACACACTCCGCAAACGGGTTATTACCTGGAGTCCTTTGTGGGATATTCCGACGTGAACAACCACCGCAGGCACGGGGCCTCAGGCGGTATGGCGACGTGGCTGCTGGAGACATTACTCGAAAAAAAGTTGGTGGATTATGTAGTCTGCGTATCTCCAACGGAGGACGTAAAGAAACTCTTTGAGTTTCGGGTTTGTACTACGATAGAAGATATCCGGGCGTGCTCCCGATCCGCTTATTATCCGGTTGAAATGAGCAAGGTGATTGAACATATTTTATTGAATGAAGGTCGATATGCCATTATCGGCTTGCCGTGCTATTGCAAAGGCATACGCCTGGCAATGCGACAAAACACCAAACTTCAACGCAGGATAAAATTTGTTTTGGGTTTGGCATGCGGCCAGACAAAGAGCAGATTCTTTGCAGAATATGTCTGTGCATTAGGTGGCGGGCAGGCTGATTGCCTCGAGGCGTTTGGTTGTCGGGTAAAAACACCGGACCGTCCAGCATCGGATTTCGGGATGAAGTTTGTCTGTGGAACCGGTGCTGGCTGGCCACACGAAGGTGTCGTTTTTCGGTCCGAAGGTATAAGCCAGGCCTGGCACGACAGGTACTTCACTGTTAACGCCTGTAACTTTTGCGATGATATGTTTGCTGAAGTGGCTGACGCATGTTTCATGGACGCCTGGTTGCCTGAATACTCTACTGATTGGAAAGGGCACAGCATTGTCCTGCTGCGGGATAGTGTTCTTTCAAACATATTGAAGGAAGAGTCGGGAAATAATTCGATTTCTGTAAAACCTTTGAATGTCGCAAAGGTTATTAAAAGCCAAGAGAGTGTTTTGAGGTCAAAGCGAGTCCATATGAACGAGAGAATTCGTTTTGCTCAACAATTAGGCCAGATTGTGCCCAAAAAGAGACTTTTTCCGAGCAATACCAGATTAACCTTTGGTGAGAAGAAAGTTGTTCGAGCCCAGTTTCTACTCTCTCAGAAAAGCGGGAGGGAATGGCTGACAGCAAAAAAACAACTGGCAAGTTTTAGAAAAAGATTAAAGCCGGATATAGTTCATTTGCGTAGAGCACTATTTTTCAAGAGGCTTGGTCATATTCCCAAAGCAGTAGCACGCCGATTACAAAAGGTTTTAGCCTGATGGAAAAACTGTCCTTGGAAACATCGATGAATTGATAGGAAATTGCCAAAATGGATGAACGAAATCCGCTTTTTATCTTAGCAGGTAACGCAGGTTACTATAATCGCGGTAGTGAAGCGATAATCAGAGGCACTGTTCGTATACTTCGCAAGTTCTTTGATCAACCGCTATTTCTAGTTGTCAGTCACTACAAAAACGACCAGCAATTCGAGCGACAGCGTCTTGAAGAAAGGGATCCGGCAATAACACACAAAAGAATGCAAACCGTAAAGAAAAGGTTCGATTCTGTGTGGTTTCTGACCAAAGCGCTCAATGTAATGTACCCTAAAGCGGTGAAACATATCGTATATAAAGATCTAAAACCATACTTAGGACAAGCAAAGGCGGTCTTGGCCGTGGGCGGTGATAATTATTCTATGGATTACAAGTCACTGCCCAAAACCTGCACAGATTTAGATGACCTTGTTGTAGAAAAAGGAAAACCGCTGGTTATATGGGCGGCATCGGTCGGGCCATTCAGTACAAATCCTCGATATGAAAAATATATGATGAACCACCTGAATAAGGTTTATATCCTTGCCAGGGACACATTGACTATCGAATACCTAAACAGACAAGGACTGACAGAAAATGTTTACAGGGTTGCTGACCCCGCCTTTCTAATGGAGCCCACCGAGCCAGAGAAACACAAATATAAACCTGAAATAGAAGATGGCGCTGTCGGATTGAATCTGAGTCCTCTTATGAGTCGGTTCCTGCCGGACGGTGATTTGAGCAACTGGACGAGGATTTGCGCAGACATCATCAGCAAAATACTGGGAAAAACAGATGGCAATATATACCTGATTCCCCACGTAACAGCCACTCCGGCAAATGACGACTATTTGTTCCTGAAAAACGTTTTTGCAGCCGTATCACATCGAAGAGACCGTATTGTTCTAATTCCACCTGTATTTAATGCCGCCGAGACTAAGTGGATTATCAGTAGAATGTCTGTATTCGTAGGGACACGAATGCATTCGACGATTGCCTCTTTGTCCTCTTGTGTTCCCACATTAAGTCTTGCATACAGTATGAAAGCCAAGGGTCTCAGTAAGGATATATACGGCCATACACATTATTGCATTTCATCTGATAAGTTAGTACCCAATACTGTTGCTGAAAAAGTGAATGAGTTGCTGCAAAAATCCAAAAATATAAAAAAACAGCTCACTCTTCGCATACATGAATTTCAGGATCTGGCGCTGAATTCAGGGAGGATTTTACAAATGATACTCGAAAAATCATTATCTTGAAAATTGTTTTATCACAATTGTGGTATTTCATGAACCATTGCTAACTATCTTAATGTGGTTTCTAAAATGAATTTATAGTTAATTTTCTAAAAGAAATATTTTACTATGGTGCTGGCGATATATTTATTTCTAATGATATATGCTCCCAAAATCGGAGTTTGGGGAGAAATGATCTCATTAGTTTCAATCCTCCTTATTATCCGAGCGTCTATGGTTGGCGCTATAGAGCCATTTGCAGTACGCCGTCTGCGTGCTTGGCTTATGATATTATTTGCGGTTTTGTTTCTCTACTCTCTGCTGATTGTCATTATCAACCCCGGCTTTAATATATATTACCTGTTAAGGTTTGGACGTGCATCGCTTCAATTTTTGGGCGGCTATGCTTTGATACGTCTTTATTACAGGAAGTATTATGATGGTATGGCCGATAAACTTTTATTGCACCTGTACTGGGCCATTGCAGCCCACGCCACAATTATGTTATTGATGTATTTCGTGCCTCCCGTGCGGTTCTTCATACTTAATATTTTGCGGGTGACGATGGAATCCCGCGGTGCTGCGGCAGCTTATGCCGGCAAGCGTGTTGGCGGCCTTACTATTGCACTCGACACGCTCTCATTCGTGCAAAGCGTTGGAATTATGCTCTTTCCGCTGGTTATAGGACAACTGCGCGGATATAAGGCTATTCTTGGAAGTGCGGCCCTTGTCATCATCGGATTTTCAATATTTATCAGCGGCCGTACCGGTACTATCATATTAATACTTTTTATGCCTATAGTGTTGCTCTATGCAAGAAAACGTGCTGTTACACTATTTCTAAAGCTCGGGGCGGCTGCACTAATATTAGCTATCGCTGTAGCGCTTATCACTCCGAGTGCTGAAGTGCAAACCTACCTCACAGGTGAAAAAGAACGTTTGATGACTCTGCTTAAGCCATACGAGGAAGGTGGAACCGGCCTTCAGACCGGAGCGCCAGGAAAACTAATCGATGACTATCTACACGACTGGCCAACAGACCTCGGCGTGTTCCTTTTTGGCAATTCAACATCATCAAGAGCTGAAGGTAGTCCGTATTTTGTCAGTGCA
>CAZVUF010000173.1:0-6236 GCA_964629355.1 uncultured Pirellulales bacterium
ATGATGAGGTAAAGCCTGCCAATCCGTCGAATTGTTTGCACTGCAAGACCTGCCAGCGGAAGTGTCCCTTCGATAATATCCGCTGGACTGTTCCTGAAGGCACAGGCGGCCCACGATACAAACGAATGTAAGATTATCAAACCGTTACCGGAGCTAACCATGACTGAATGGGTTGCAGCTTTCCGCCGTGGTCTGTCTTAGCAGATAAGAAGCTTTGGGAGGGCTGTTCACGCAACCTGCAGCCAGATGGATATTTTCCCTATATAGTGTTACCATATACCCCCCAAAAAGCTTGATTTTTTCCTGCAACGTCAGATAATATACAAAAAATTATTCTTTAAATCACTTGCATAAATAAAAGCGAACTGATAAAATAAAATTAAGAAAAAACGGTCGGTTTTTCTTTTTGGATTAGGACCGCTTAACTTCTTTTGATATAAGGGTTTAGAGTTGATGTAACTCGTTTGAACAGGGGCGGTTACGATGCGAGGAAAAGGATTTGCCCCGTTAGAAGCGAGGGTCTACGGCTCGAAAAACGGGAAAATTCTAACGGGCTTTACGCTAATTGAGGTATTGTTTGTAATTGCCATTCTCACCGTGTTGATGGCAATTCTCATACCGACTCTTAAAACGGCCAGAGAACAGGGCCAACGCACTGTCTGCAAAGCTAACCTCAAAAATTACGCACTCGCAATATTTATGTACACCTCGGATAACGACGACAAATTCTGTGAACCACGCAGTTGCTATTTTTCACAGACAGAACCATACGGTGTGGAAGAAGGGCTTCGCAATCCCATACATGTCCGCTGGTGCAATGGAGACTTGTATCTTAAAGATCATCCGGAATATGGCAGCAAATTTTTCCGCTACCTGCAGGATGCAAAAGCTCTCATCTGCCCTACTTTTGCCGGCTTAGTCGGACGAACTTCTGAGGACCCTTTTTATAAAGCTGATGCCAAAAATATCAGGAACTATAAGCCCTGGTACAATTACACCATGAACGCATACCTTGGAAATTCAAACAGCGAAGTTAAATCATCGAACGCTATGAAACTATCCGAAGTAAAACATCCCGGAGAAACATTCTCATTCACCGAAGAAAGTGTCTTAGTGGACAACCGCTATAACGTCTCCGGACTTAACGACACATATATGATTCCAGGCTCGGATAATATGATTGCAGCCTGGCTGAACAGCCCTGTCGTTAAGGGTGACTATCACAATATCAGGCCCGGTCCCTACGGCGTAGGACAGTTTTGGGATGTTATAGCCGGTTTCCATTATGCTCCGAGCGGAGATCCCATGGGGGGAAAGGGTAATTGTGCTTTTTTAGATGCGCATGTTGGCGGCCATACACGTCTGGAAACATTTCCACTATCCTGGCCGCGATAATTTTTTGCAATCGCTATGTCCTCAAGGCCCACCTGTGGGGATTCCTGTAGCTTCAAGATCGGTACATTTCAAGACACAATTTTTATAATTGGTATGACCTAATAAAAAAGCTGAGGAAAGGAGATCCTTCATCGCAAACCCTAAAACCTCAGCTGACTTTCTATTATCTTTTTAACTAAGCCTTTTTAAGTTCGTTGGCGTTTTCTTTTTATCGCCAACACCGCACCAAGGCCGAGTAGCAAGCACGTAGCTGGTTCAGGAATTGTTTCGATAGTAAGCGTTATACCGTCGTTCCAGAAATGACAGTCCGGGTCAAAACCAATGCCGAACACCCCATCTTCAGCGAAAATATTGAGTATTGCGAGGTCGCCTGCCGTAAAATTATAGGTCAGGTCCTGTGGCCAGTTAGGCAGATTTTGAAACGTCACCAAAGATAAGCCAGCAAAGTTTGCGAGAATATCATCTCCACTGCCTAAAGTATCATTACCTATATAAACTTCACCGGTGAAGGAAAGGTCGTCGCCGCTCAAAAGACTAATATATAAGGAGTTTGGTTGGTCGTCCCAGTTTGCAATATTGTCGAAAAACAGACTCGCCCCAGTAATAATTTCACCACTTGAAAGATTTAGTTCGCTTGGAGTGATTTTCCACGCATAATGCTGGTAATGGGCAAGGTCCCATAAGTCGTGATTAGGTAGCGGAGGCGGCTGTAATGTATAAATGTCGGCCTTGACCATACCAACCATCACAAATAATAAAACAAGACTTGAAACAACAGTTTTTTTCATTATACATCCCCCTCTTTACGATACAAATACAACAAACTACAATTAACTTTATTGCAGGGTCAATGGAAAAGAGTTTCTGGACAGTACCCCCCTCGTCCGGCTTATCCCCCACGTAATGAATTACAATATAATGATACCTTATTTGCCCTTCAAAGTCAAGAGTTTTCAGCGGTGGCGATGGGAAATGCCCTGGGATTTTCTGAAGTGTTCCTTGCTGGTCAAGAGTGAAAATGTTTCCGGACTTAAACAGTTATCATAACATCTATAGCCGGAAAATTTTCAATCGGGCGATGAACCACAAATAGATTGTGGAGATTTTATTTCGGAAAAAATTGGCATGATAAAGCGTTCGTTCCCACACCATGGGATGCGCTTCACCCCTCCACGATTTCGAGCCTGTCTGGGTGGAGTCGCTTAAGGTCGGTTAATTGGTTTTTGCCGAGTTTTGCCTCGATTAGTACGAAGCCATCCAAATAGTGTTCGTCCACAATCTGGCCGTGTGCACGCAGAAAGCTTTGAACCTTGCCGTTTGATTGCGGGCTGCTGACCCGCACTAAAAGCTCAGTACCCCTGTACATCTCAGTGACTTTCTCCGCAAGTTTGTCAAGGCCGAAGCCGGTCTTGGCTGATACAGCAACCGCATCGGAAAGCAACGTTTGCAGTATCTCAAGCTGGCTGAGCGATTGTAGGCAATCAACTTTATTTAACACGTTTAGAATCGGTTTGCCTCCGCAGCCGATTTCATCCAAAACGGTATTTACTGATTCTATCTGTTTTAAGGCTTCCGGATTGGAGACATCGATGATATGCAGGAGCAAGTCGGCATTAATTGCCTCTTCCAGTGTGGCCTTGAACGAAGCGACCAATTGATGCGGCAGCTTTTTTATAAAGCCGACAGTGTCACTAATGAGAACTTCCGCTCCTTTAGCAGACGTCCATCTTCTTGTCCGCGTGTCCAACGTGGCAAAGAGCCTGTCCTCAACCAAGACGCCTGCATTGGTGAGCGCGTTTAAGAGGGTACTTTTGCCGGCATTTGTGTAGCCGACGATGCAGATTTTAAATAGTCCCTTTCGGCCATCAATCTCGCGGACTCTGCGTTTATCAATATTCGCCAGCTCATGTTTCAACTCTATGATGCGTTTGCTGACCAGACGACGGTCGATTTCCAACTGCTGTTCGCCGGGGCCTCTGGTGCCTATAGCGCCGACGGTGCCCGCAGCAGTAGCCCCACCTGCCCCCGCTAATGCATCGAGGTGCGACCACATCCGGGTCAATCGCGGATATGTGTATTCCAACTGTGCCAATTCGACCTGAAGTTGTGCCTGTCTTGTTTTTGCTCTGTTAGCAAATATGTCCAAAATCAGCTCACTGCGGTCCAGAACCTTGGTTTTGATAATCTCCTCCAGCTCACGAATCTGGGCAGGCGAAAGGTCGTTATCGAAAATTATCACGTCTGCTTTGAATCTTTTGGCCCGTCTGGCAAGTTCCTCGGCTTTGCCTCTGCCGATATATGTGGCGGGATTTATGATGCGGATTTTCTGCTGAAACTTATCTACAATGACCGCCCCGGCGCTTTGGGCTAAGGCGGTAAGCTCAGCTAAATCATCTCTATCTTCGCCTGCCTTCGGCCGGCTCAATAGGGCGGCTACTAATATGGCTCGTTCTTTTCGGACTCTTAGAGTCTGACGCATTTTCTCCAACTAAAACGCACCTCCAAACTATCCTTATATTTTAACATATTTATCCTAATGACTCAAGAAAATCAGCTCAGAAGGACCCTCATCTTCGGCACATGCTATACCTTACATGCTACTACCATGAATTGAAAGTGTCCGCTTTTTAGTCCTCAAAGGGTAAAGTCGCCGAATAATTAGGCGCTTCTTTTGTTATTTGAATATCGTGTGGATGTGACTCGTTCACCGACGCCGAGCTTATACGAACGAACCGGCCGTTTTTCATCAGCTCCTCGATATTTCGCGCCCCGCAATAGCCCATACCTGCTCGCAGCCCGCCGACAAGTTGATACACGAAGAGGCTTAGTGCCCCGCGGTATGGCACTCGGCCCTCAACACCTTCAGGCACAAGTTTACCTTCCTCGGTTGTGCTTTTTTGGTTATATCGTTCCGCTGAACCCTTGACCATCGCCCCTAAAGACCCCATGCCTCGATATTCTTTAAACTGTCTGCCCTTGTATATAACCAACTGTCCCGGACTTTCTTTCAGACCTGCGAACAATGAGCCTATCATCACACTGGAAGCCCCTGCCGCGATAGCTTTGGTTATGTCACCGGAATGCTTTATTCCACCATCGGCTATAACCGGTATATTATGCTTCTGCGCTACCTGGGCACAATTGATTATGGCAGATATTTGTGGAACTCCCACGCCTGAAATCACCCTGGTTGTGCAAATTGCACCGGGGCCGATGCCGACTTTGACCGCATTGGCACCGGCTTCGACCAAATCCTGAGCAGCCTCAGCAGTAGCAATATTACCCGCAATCACATCGATTTCATAATCAGATTTGATTTTCTTCACAGTATCGATGACATTCTGTGAATGACCGTGTGCCGTATCGACTACAATAATATCAACGTCGGCTTTTATTAAAGCCTCGATTCGTTCATAATCATGCACGCTCACCGCAGCACCGACACGGAGCCTGCCGCGCTGGTCTTTGGCTGCCCGTGGATATTCTTGAACGCGGTCAATATCTCTCATAGTAATCAGCCCGGCCAGCTCACCATGTGAATTGACCAAAAGAAGTTTTTCGATTTTATGCTCCTGCAGAATTTCCTTTGCCTGTTCAAGTGTTGTGCCGGCTGGGCCGGTGACAAGATTATTTTTCGTCATCACGGAGCTTATTTCGACCTCATAATCTTTGAGAAACTTCAAATCCCTGCGTGTCAGAATGCCTACCAGCTTTTTGCCTTTAATGATTGGTATGCCGGAGACATTTTGCTCATTCATTAATTCCTGTGCCTTTCTGACGGGCTGGTCCGGCGATAATGTTACCGGATCGAGAATCACGCCGTGCTCGGAACGTTTGACTTTCGCCACTTCCCGCTTTTGGGCATCGACAGACATATTTTTATGAACTATTCCGATGCCCCCTTCCTGCGCCAGCGCTATAGCCAACGCAGATTCTGTAACCGTATCCATAGCAGCCGAGACAATAGGAATATTTATCGTGATATTGTTTGTCAATTGCGTGCTTGTATCAGCCTGGCTGGGTACAAAATCGCTCTTTGCAGGTATGAGCAGAACATCGTCAAATGTTATAGCTTCAGCGACAATTTTGCTTTTGTCCATATTTCTCTCCATTACTCGCCGCGATGCGCTCGCCGTGCTGTCGCACTGTCGCAGCGGGTCAGTTATTGCTCTATTCAATGCTAAAACTATAATATCGCTGTAAACCATCGTCAAACCTATTTTTTCACCGGCATTTGAGGTTGTGCATGTCAAGTTTGCCCACCGTGCCGTCTAATTTTAGCCCCCGGACCTGTGCTGGGGGAAATTGGCTTTGATTGGGTTTGTTTTTACCAATCTACAAAAATGTAGAACTACCCTTATTCACTTGTCACAAAAGAGCTTACGTTAATTTCAGCCTTACATAATTTGGCTTTGTTTTGCAAAAAAAGGCCGATTTGTAGAATGTTCTCGACAATTGTAGAGCAATTTGGGATTGCGTAAAATTGACAGCATGGGCAAACAAGTCGCTTGAGGAAAAGTTACCCATCCCGCTGGTTGATTTTTACACTGTGGTTTTGCATTTTGCGTTTTGACTTTTGATTTGCTACACCCCATACCCTATCCCCTATTAACAACGAACTACGAACTATCCATAGTTCGTTGCATATTATACCCGAAAACGGCTTAATTTTCAATCAAAATTGTAGGAATTAAAGGCGGGCAAGCTTCTGTCCTTCCTTCTTCGCTAATCTGGCTACGGCTTGGCGCTTCGCCAAGACGAGAGCTACGAAGGACAAGCCGTCCTCTGTCTTCTGCTTTCTGGCCCAACGGTATCTCTTTCATTATTCTCTCCAACCTCCG
>CAZVUF010000174.1:0-6226 GCA_964629355.1 uncultured Pirellulales bacterium
GCGATACTGAGCATTTGATTAAAGGTGGCATTGGAACCATTAATAATCATATTACTGCTATGCTTGAGGCAGTCGTAATCGTCCGCATCGCCGCCGAAGTATGCAGCCGCGAAACGGTGGTCCGGCCTTTCGTGAAGATTGTACAGTCCCCAGTAAAAGCCGTTAAGATACAAATGGATGTGTCTGCCGTGGTGACTATAGCCACCCAGAGCGTTCTGGATGTCTGCTACAAACTGGTCCCTGGTGTATTGAGCAATATCCGGCTGGTAGATTGGCCGACCTGATATCCAGGGTCGAGTGCCGGTATCGGTCACGCTGCCTCCATAGGGCCAGGTGTTTCCGAGTCGAGCGTCCAGAACGAGGGTATCAAAGCTCTCAATCGAAGAATTGTAAAAAACTTTGTAATTAAGCTTTGTTGGTCCGCCGGTAGGAGTTCCATTATCCGTAGTGTCTTTGAATCTGAGTCGCATGGAGAGCTTACAATCCTTCCACCTGTTGAGACTGGTGCCTCCGCCGCCGACACCTCCTTGCATCGCTATGGCGCAGTTGATTTGACACTCCCCGCCATTGTTAGGGTCAATAAACTCCATCGAAACAACACGCTCAGAACCATCCTGGGATTCATTGATATAGATACCCGCACTGCCAAACCAGTCATCCTTATCCATCACCAAGGATAATGTCGGTATCGACTTCATATCGTCCTTGATTGTGCTGCTGTAAGCGCTGACAACAACAGGGTCCATCTGGTAATCACCGACCACCACCCCAGAATTGGAACCGCCTGGCCAGGTAGTCGGGTAACCCGGTGGTACAACCTGAGCGTTTGTGCCCGGGTCGGTGGCCTGCTTGATAACATCATCAAGGAAAATATATGTATGGGTTACTACGTTAGTAGACTTGAAGCCCGATTTAATTGCGACGGCTCGCAGATATGTAGTCGTGCTAATGGAAATCGGACCGGTATAGAGTGTGCCTTGGGGGGCGTCACGCTCAATATTGTAAGGCGAACTGCCGTTGAGGGTATAAAATATCCTGGCCCCCTCAGTTTCGGTGGCGATAGTAACTGAAAACGGTGCATCGTAGAAGCCACGATGATGGCTGAACATGAGGTCTTCGATCTCGCCTACATAACCTCCAGCATTTTGTGTTCCCGGGGTAGGATTAGGAAAGATGCGCCAATTATCAGCAGCATCCGGGAATCGGCCAGAGGAAAAGTCGATGGTCTGTTCGCCGAAGGTGATGCTATCAATTAAAGTGCTGCCATCGACGTCGAACAAGCCAATCTCCTCGCCAGATGAACTTAATTTGAAATTTGCATGGAGCCCTGCGTCAGCGGTGTCGTTATCTGCCCATATAAGTAGATAGCCACCTGCGGTAATAATGGTTGCATCAGGAATCCGCCACTTAGTGGGAGAAGATAAATCATCCGTCAGGTACATGCCGCCTACATTAATAGCTGTGTTGCCAAAGTTGTAAATTTCAATCCAGTCATCATACTGGTCCTGCGGGTCCTTAATACTACCGCTATTGGATGCCATAAATTCGTTGATTACGAGCGACATCGGCCCTTCAGCTCGTACGGTGCATACGAGACACATAAACGGTATTACGCTTACCAACAAGACTCGCGTAGGTCCTTGCATATTTTATATCCTTCCTAAATAAACATATTAAAGCAAGCAAACTCTATCTATCATAACAAAACAACATTGGTTTTTCCAATCTTTTCCGTTGAAGTTAACTACGATAATCCTTTTTTGAGGTTTCTGTAAAATTCGAGACGTGTCTCTTTTTTGGGATTTTCTCTAAATAACATTACATATCGAGTCACTACTATTGAAAGTTTATCTTCTAATGTTATTTCGGCTTTCGTTTAATGAAATTCAGACTCGTAAAGGAAATAGCCGAGCGAATTTCTCGTTCGGCCATATAAAATCTGGACAATGGTAACTACTTAGGTTTTAGAGGATGTAAATCCTATTACCGCCGCTTAACCTACGTAAAGGGTAAGTTTTCGCAAGCTCCGTTTTCGTTATTGTTCAAAGCGGTTTTATCTTTACGGCAATATCCCTTGTGAAATCGGGAAAAGCAAGGAGCAGATTACCTTCCACGGTGGAAACGTCGTTGATTTGGATGATGCTACCAAGGCCTCGAGTTTCATAAAACTCTATCTTATAAAGTCCATCGTCCAAACCACGCAGAACGACGCTGACACCGGAGAAAGTCCCATACGCAGTCCTGCCGTAGCGGCTGCCAACATCGTGAACCCAGATGTAGGCATGGTCGGCTCCCGAAAGCCCGATGAATTCGAGGCAGCCTTCGGTGGTATTTGTAAATTCATAACTGGAGATATTAAACCAGTCCTGACCTGTGTTTTCGATTTGCACGGCGTGCTGACCGGATGGAAGTGGAATTTCAATCACAAAGCTTGCCGAACCATTTGCATAAGATGAGGAAAAAACCTCCTGCGAATCAACAAGTACGCGCAGGCTGTTTTTGCCCCAGGCTGAAACCTCCTGCACGTGTATTCTGAGCACATCGCCGTCAATCAGATTGATATTGAAAGTCGGATCAGACCGGTAGGTATCCTTGGACGAACCGTGTAGCCAAGAGGAAAGGTTCTCAGTGCCAGGCACGGTTCCATCCGGTTGGACAGTGAACTCGGTCTGAGTCGATACAGCCCAGAAATCTGATAAGCCGGGGCTCACTAAAATCCATTTCGGCAGCCCTGTTGTATCTAAGTCTGCCTTGGAGAGGTTGTAAGCCGCTGGGTCTTCTCCTTCAGCATACTTCGAAAGGGCACTGAACTGGTCATAGAGGTCAAGTGGTTCGATGTAGCAATCCCACCACCATAAGTGCGCGCCGCTCTTGAGGTGAAACGCACTCCAGATGCCGTTGTGAATAGCCAAGGCTTCGAGTATCTGCGTCTTGTACGGCTCGTTCAAGCCATTGTAATTGCACTCCGGCACGCTGACATTGCCCGTCCTGCCTACGCCGAATTCACCCATTATGATTGGCTTTCCATAACTGGCCAGTCGGGTAGCTGTGTTGGTGAAAAATGCTATCGTTTCAGTGCCGTAATGGTGGACCTGTATCACATCTATATTATCTAAGCTCCAAACTGCATCGAAGCCGGATGTATCACTGCTGGTAGTAATTAGGTGGTCGAACGGGTCGATTGAGGTAATATAGTCAGCCATTTTGTCATGCCATGTCACAACGCCTTGCTGGTTATTCCTCCAGCCGTCTGTAAATTGGACCTCATTCCAAAGCTCCCAGGCAAGAATAGCGCTTGAGTAACCCCAGCGGGCAACGATATAGCGATACTTATTTTTGGTTAGTCTTATAGCCTCACTATCGGTGAAGAAATCATCGGGCTTTTCAAGGAAACCTCCGTCAGCAGTATGAGTGATGTTGTAGGGATTTTCACCCCAGTTGGAGTTTGTTGTTGTGCTGAATTGGCCGTGATGCTGCAGTACCAACTGAATACCGATACCATTTGCTTCAGCGAATTCGATTATCCGGTCGAGTTTCCAGCCCATCTCCAGGCTTAATCGCCCTACGCCCCCGAAGTATCCATTCCGATGTTCCCTGCTCCATTCGAGGGTTTGGCCCTCGTAGAAATGAGTCATCCAGATACGGGTCCAATTTTCACCTGCAATGCCCATCGACGAGAAGTAGTGTTCCCAGTCGCTTGGCCCATTGGGCAGCCAGCACACATTGTGGCCGATGGGCATATATGGGCAGCCATTTGCGTGACGCAGGTAATACTGGTCGCGTTGGTCAGTCCTTATAAATCCTTTTTCACTGTTTGCGATGCAGGTAAAAGTTATGTTTGGATCAACCGTAGTCGAGCCGTTTGCATCGATAATCGTAATTTGGCTGACCGTGTGCTCGCCCGCTTGGGAAGGGGAGAAGCGTGCTTTCCAGCAGGGATTGCGCCCGTTGGCGTAACGCTCGTTTATGTAATCGTATTCTGTATAAAAAAAGGTCGGTATCGTCACTGTGTTTCCATCGGGTACCGTGAGGGCAACCGTGACGTCAACTATGTTCGGGTCAAAAGGATTGTCGTAGCTTTTTGAGAGGGTAAAGGTTAATTCGAACTTTTTATACAGGCCGACGGTCTCGGCATTTTGCGAAATTGATACTATTTCGACCTGTGCCCCAGCGATTGTTGGAACAAGGCATACAGCACCGATTGTAAGACAAAGCAAGTTTTTTAATAATACTGACAACTTCCTGCTCTCTCTCGTCACGGCTGAGCGTGCCGTAGCCGGGAATGACCTCTGTGGGCTTATAACTTAGTAAGGCATTGTGCATCCATACAACCCAACTGCCTCCTGTCATGATAACAAGAGATATTGTACAAGATGAGCGTCCAATCGTCCAGAGAATTTGTTGTTGGAATCTATGGCCCGTCAAATGAAAACTTGAAGCAGGCATTTTTTTGAATGTTTTGGGACAAAAGGAAAAGACCGGCTCATTCTCAGAACAGGCCTTTATAAACTTGTTCTGAGCCCATTCGGCTACGCTCAGAGCCTGTCCTGAACACAGTTAAAGGGGTAAACTCTGTCGAAGGGGACTGCTATCCGCAAACTCAATCCTTCAGCAACCGTAAGGCTTCATCTGGGGTAATGTTGGCCTGCATCTCGGTGGAGATAGCTATATCGTTTGAAATGCCGGCCGACAAATTCTCTATGAATTGCTGCATAGTCTCTGTTTCAAAGTCGCTTGACTCAAGACCTGCGGCGCTTGCCATCATCTGCTCTATAGTCGCCATTGCATTCTGCAAAAGGGTATTTTGGCTCTTAAGATAATCAGTGTATTCGCCGGTTTTTTTTCGGGCATTTTTAATAGTTGTCAGCACTGCTTTAGTGTCCTTAGTTAAATCCACGTTTTCAAGGTGGAAGCTAAGGTCCTTTGCAAAGAGGCGAATAGAGCGACCATTGCCGATTGCTCTGGTTATAAGCTGGCCCTCAGAGGTAAACAGCTTATTGCCATTGTATTCGGTATTGTTGACTATATTGTTGATCTGCTCCGCCAATTCTTGGAGCTGTTCTTGCATCGAGACTTTATCTGTGTTTGTATAATCGCCATGTGCGACTTTTTCAGCTATTTCTTCCATCAGAACCAGTTTATGATAGATGGAATTAGTGGCGAGGTCAAATGTCTGGACCATTGAAATCGCAGCATTAGCGTTGTGGGCACTGAGTCGGACATCTGCTATATTACCGAGAAGGTATTCCCGGATTACAGCTACTTCCCTATCGTCACCTGCCGCTTTGTAAGAACCCTTGGCCCAGTCGTAATTTTCGGGAAAGAGCCAGTCGCGAGAAGCAGTCTTGAATACACCTTCCGTCTCAGGCATTATCGACCCCTATTTCTAAAGAAAAATGGTGAAAATTACTATTTAAATTATAAGAAAAATCTACTATAGGAACAAACTCAAAGCTGTTCTTTTTTTCTGAAGGTTATCTGACGCTGAGTTGATGGTTTCTCGTCAGATTTCTACGTTTTTGGCGCAAAAACAAAGGCTGTGTGCGGTTACTATTCGGCCTTTTTAAATCCTGGCGATGACCTGTTGTTGCCCAAAACGACCACCATCGGTACAAAAAAGGTCGATATATTTTGGTTTTGAGGTCTAATCCATCGTTTTATTCACACTGAAATACGCGATAAGAATGCGGTTTGATTTGTGCATTGAAAATCTTCTGTGGTTGGGTGTTGCCTCGTCGGCCAAACATGCCACGGCCAGAAGTAGCGGTGCTCTGTGAAAGTACCTCGCCGGAGAGTATGTCACGAAGTCCACCAACCTGCTTGGTAACTACAATATTAATATCTACAAGCTCTGGCAAAAAGGACTCCACAATAAAAGTATCATTATCATAAACAAATAGAGCGACCTGGCTCGGACCTTCCAGCCGGACGTAAAGGTCCCGTGCCAGCGTTTCCTTGATTCGTGTTAATACCTCGGCTGGAAAGTTATACAGGTCGCCGAAGTTCTCCGGGATGGTCAGCACATACAAGGTGCCATTTGCATATTCAGCCGAGTGAAGAATGGGATAGCCTATGCCGCTTGCTCGACAGGAGATTTCCTCCCAGGAATCGTTGGTCAGATACTTTATCTGCGGAATGAGAATATCCGATTTGGCTTGATATGTGCCGCGAAAGCCGAGCACGAAATCCCGAATCACAGCCTTTTTGTCGGTGTATTCCAGCTCAA
>CAZVUF010000175.1:0-6168 GCA_964629355.1 uncultured Pirellulales bacterium
ATAAGGATGTGAGCGAGGTTGTTGACGCCACCGATAAGGCAGAGCTGGCAAAGAAAGTGGCGAAACTTGAGCCTCTGATTTGTGTCAAGGGATAAGCACACTGTGGCATTTTTCCCGCTGATACTTGTGCTGCTGTTTTCGGTTTACAACCACCCGAAATTTCTTAGATAATCCTTGATTAAACAGTCTAAGCTGATTATCTTAAACTTTTCAACCTCTCGAAGAGTATATGTGTAAAGATGGTTCAAGCTGAAAGGGGAATTAAAATGCAAAGCCACAAAACGAGCCTCATTACTTTGATCACTCTGTTTGTTGTGTTCCAGGCTGTAACAATTAAAGCGATAAGTCCTGTAAAACCGCTGGCAAAAATTACCGTCGAGGCTGGACAATACACCCGTATCGATGCACCCGTATCGGTAATACTCGAGGGAATAATTGTAGACCCGAATCAGAGTTCGTTTATGCTTATGGAGGTTAAAGGCTCTGAACGAGTGGCTGTCACTTCGCAAATTGAGTCTGGTAAACCCTCCAAGCTTTGGTGGATACTCACCGGCACGACGCCGGCAGGTAACAAACGTGAATATGAACTTCTTCCTGGTAGCATTACCAATGACGTAATCCTTGATACCGGAATTGTAAAAGCGGTAAAGAACAATTCATTTTTAGAGATACAAATGCCGAATAGGGAAGGTAACAACAAAGTTCTAAGGTACAATCATGCAATTGTGCCGGCCCCGAAAGATATGGGTAAAGTGCCGGAAGTACGCAGGCCATTATATGACCGTAGTGGCTTCATTCATCCGTTGTGGTCGCCAAACGGTTTGGTACTGACCGATATTCATCCCCCGGACCATATCCATCATATGGGGATTTGGATGCCCTGGACACACACGCAGTATGAGGGCAGGCGGATAGATTTCTGGAATGTTGGTGACGGCACAGGAACAGTGCGGTTTACAAAGTATCTCTCAACGACTGATGGTCCGGTTTATGGTGGCTTTGCTGCTGAGCAGGAGCACGTTGCCCGAAGGACCTCTGAAGGTGAAAAGGTCATACTTAGAGAAGTCTGGGATGTTCGTGTTTATAATATTGGTGGACCTGAAAAGGGATATTGGCTGGTGGATTTCAAATCTACTCAACGCTGCGTTGCGGAAAAACCCCTGATTCAGGAGGAATATCGATATGGCGGTTTAGGCTATCGCGCCACCAGAAAATGGAAAGGCGAAAACACCAGTTACCTGACAAGTGAGGGCAAAACTCGCGAAAATGCTAATGGTTCACGAGCGCGTTGGTGCGATACTGCCGGAGCCATAGAGGGCAAATGGACCGGTATCACACATTATAGTCATCCACAGAACTTCCGGCACCCGGAACCTATGCGTGTCTGGCCCGAGCCTGACAACTACGTATTCTTTAATTTTACACCTTCTCCTGCTGGTGAATGGGAAATGGAGCCGGGCAAAGATTTTGTTTTCCGGTATCGGTTTTATGTGCATGAAGGTAAAATCAGTGTCGATGATGCCGAACACATCTGGCACGACTATGCTGAGCCGCCGATTATCAAGCTGGAAAAGATGTAATAGAAAAGAGGTAACTTTTTTGCATCAATGAAGGACGAGAGATGATTAACAATTCATCTCTCGTCCCTTGTATTTGGTAAGAATGAAAAAGACCCTACTGCAAAAAATAGGTTTGGTTATCAGCGTGGGACTTTTTGTTGTAGCCGTACTCGTAATCCACTACAAGCTCAAAGGTCATCATCTGCGCGACATTGGGCAGCAGATTAAACAGGTGCAGTTTCATTATATACTTCTGGCAGCGTTGTTGACTGTTCTGGACTATATAGTGTTGACGGCGTATGACGCTCTTGCTTTGCGATATATTCGTCATCGTCTGGAGTACTACAAGCTGGCGATGGCTTCTTTTATCGGTTATGTTTTCAGCCATAATGCGACGATAGTTGGCGGCAGTGCGGCACGTTATCGAATTTATTCGGCTCTGGGAGTTTCAGCGGGTGATGTGGCAAAGTTAGTGCTTTTCTGCGCGGTTACTTTCTGGCTTGGGTTTTTTACTCTCGGTGGGATGGTGTTTGTTCTCGAACACCAGAGTATTCCAAAGAATTTACATCTACCATTGAACTCTGTATGGCCTATTGGAGTTGTGTTTCTCTTTTTCGTCACAATATATATGTTGTTTATTGCAATAAGACGTGAGCCTATAACGATACGCGGCTGGGAATTTACTAAGCCTTCGATAGCCATCTCTTCGGGGCAGATTGCTATTTCTTCGCTGGACTGGCTTCTGGCGGCAAGTGTGCTTTATGTTCTGTTACCTAAAGGGATTGGACTGGGCTTTGTGAAATTTTTGGGAATATTTATGCTGGCTCAAGCGGCTGGATTGCTCAGCTACGTTCCGGGAGGACTTGGCGTCTTCGAGACGGTAATTCTACTTATGCTTTCCAATTTTAGTGAAACTGCGGCGCTGACAGCATCTCTTTTGATATACAGGCTCATTTATTATTTGCTTCCTTTAATAATGGCTTCCGGTTTGTTAGCAATTCATGAGCTTATACCGAGAAGGGTGATACTGGCGCGGTTGGGAGCAGCATTGGGTAAATGGGGTTCAGCAGTTGCGCCTCATTTGCTCGCGTTTGGCTGTTTCCTTGCTGGTGTAATATTGCTATTTTCCGGTGCACTTCCAGCAGCTAAGGGCAGGTTAGACCTTTTGAGGGATTTGCTGCCTCTGCCTGCAATTGAGCTTTCCCATTTTCTGGGCAGTCTTTCCGGCGCTGGGCTTCTTATATTAGCTCGTGGATTGCAACGTCGGTTAGACGTGGCGTATCATTTTGCGGTAGCTTTGCTTTTGGCAGGGATTGTTTTTTCACTGTTGAAAGGTTTGGATTATGAGGAAGCTGTCATTATGAGTGTTATGCTGTTAGTGCTGATAGCGAGTAGGCGAGAGTTTTATCGTAAGGCTGCCTTTACCACGGAGCGGTTCAGTGCGGGGTGGATTGCGCTTATTGCTATTGTGCTCGTCTGCTCGGTATGGCTTGGAATGTTTAGTTACAAGCACGTGGAGTACTCCAACGAGTTATGGTGGCAGTTTGCTTTATATGGAGAGGCGTCACGGTTCATGCGTGCTACGATAGGTGTTATGATATTTTTGTTGCTTTATGCCGGTTTTAAGTTGCTTGCGCCTGGACGACCGGTATCAGTGGCTTTGGATAGTGACACCGTAGGAATTATTGATGCGATTGTCAAAGCTTCACAGAGGACGTACGCCAATCTTGCGTTTCTGGGTGATAAGCAGTTCGTGCTGAATGAAAAGAAAAACGCTTTTATCATGTATGGCGTGGAGGGACAAAGTTGGGTGGCAATGGGAGAGCCTGTTGGGCCGGAGAATGAGTGGGAAGATTTGGCGTGGAAGTTTATTGAACTTTGTGACCGGTATGATGGACAACCGGTCTTCTATCAGGTTCAGGGACAGCATCTTGAGTTTTACACGGACCTGGGACTGACGTTTATTAAACTTGGTGAAGAAGCACAGGTAGCTCTGGAGTCATTTTCTCTTGAAGGCAACGCCCATAAAAGCTTGCGATATACCCATAACAAAATTGAGCATGAAGATTACGCATTCGAGATAGTGCCACAGGAACAAACCGCTAAGATGCTGGAAGTACTTAAAGGGATATCCGATGCGTGGTTAGCAGAGAAGAACACAAGAGAGAAAAGCTTTTCCCTGGGCAATTTCAGCCCGGAATACATCAAGCGATTTCCTGTTTCATTGGTGCGCAAGGGTGAGCAGATTATTGCCTTTGCCAATGTCTGGATGGGGGTGGATAAGAGAGAACTGTCGGTTGATTTGATGCGATATCTGCCGAGCAGTCCCGATGGTATTATGGACTATCTATTTACGGAGCTTTTATTGTGGGGAAAGCAAGAGGGCTATCAGTCGTTTAATTTTGGGATGGCACCTTTATCTGGTCTTGAGGATAGAGCTATGGCGTCGTTTTGGTCGAAGGCTGGAGCGTTGGTGTTTCGCCATGGAGAACATTTTTACAATTTCCAGGGACTGCGCCATTACAAGGACAAGTTTGGTCCCCAATGGCAGGCAATGTACTTAGCCTGTCGTGGCGGATTTGCGCTGCCGCGAATTTTAGTGAATGTTGCCAGCTTAATATCGGGTGGACTTAAGGGAACAGTTATGAAGTAACGGGATGTCGCGAATACTATGATAAAACAGATACTAAATGAGATTTATCAATTACTTTTTGAGCGCTTTGGCCCTCAGCATTGGTGGCCGGGTGACACTCAATTTGAGATAATCATCGGCGCAATCCTCGCACAAAATACCAACTGGACTAATGTCGAAAAAGCGATAACGAATCTAAAAGCTGCTGATTGTCTAAACCCTGAAAAACTTTATCATCTCGATATCTCCCGCCTCGCTGAGCTTATTCGCCCGGCCGGCTATTTCAATATTAAAGCCAAAAGGCTTAAAAGCTTTTTAAACTGGCTTTTTGAGAATTATGATGGCAAGCTGTCAAATCTGGAAAGTCTTGATACCATCCGATTGCGAGATGAGCTTTTAGCAATAAAAGGTGTTGGCCGTGAAACTGCTGATTCAATCCTACTTTATGCTTTTAATCGACCCATCTTTGTTGTGGACGCTTACACCGCACGGGTAGCAGTTCGGCATGGATTGATTGAGCCAGGCGCGGATTATGAACAGTTGCGGGAATTGTTTCAGTCGAATCTGCCTGAGAATGTGCAGCTTTTTAATGAGTACCATGCGTTGTTAGTGAGGGTCGGCCATGAATTTTGCAGGCCGAAGGCTCGATGTCCCGGCTGTCCTCTTGAAAAACTGCCGCATAATTTGGATGCCGAATATTTTTAACCACCAAATATTGATATTATGGCCGACTGGACGATACAAAAGCTATTAAACTGGATTATCGAATACTTTACCAACAAAGGTATTGAGTCACCACGCCTAAGCGCGGAACTTCTGCTCTCACATGTATTGGGATTGAAGCGTATCGAGCTATATACCCAATTCGATAAAATCGTCGCCAAGCAGCAATTAGACGAACTGCACGAACTAGTAGAACGAGCTGGCCGATGTGAGCCTGTTGCATACCTTACCGGCAAAACCGAATTTTATTCACTCCAGCTTGAAGTCAGTCCTGATTGTATGATACCCCGACCGGAAACTGAATTACTTGTAGAGCGCAGCATCGAGTTTTTGCGAAAGCGCGCCGGCACCCAGTTCATCTGCGACTTGTGCACCGGCTGCGGCCCCATAGGGATTGCTATAGCTAAAAATTTTCGTGACGCCAGGATAATCGCAACCGATATCTCCGATGTTGCTCTTCGAATAGCTGCTGCGAACGTCGAAAAACATCAGCTAAAGGACCGGATTGAGCTTTTACAGGGTGATTTATTTGACCCTATTATGCCTCATTTAGATGTGGACAGGTTTGATTTAATTGTGTGCAATCCCCCTTATGTAAGTAGTGCCGAGTTTGAAAAGCTCGATAAAAACGTAAGAGATTATGAGCCGAGGCTGGCACTTTTCGCAGGAGAGGACGGGCTTGATATTTACCGACGGATTTTCGAAAAGATAGACCAATTCCTAAAGCCAGATGCTGCATTGATGTTGGAGATAGGCTACGCCCATGGACAGGCGGTTAAAGAGATGCTCGAACAGGCCGGCATATTCACCGAAATTAAAATAGAAAAAGATTTCCACAATAACGACCGCATAGTAACAGCGATAAAGACATCACCGTGGCTCAGTTAAGGAACTGCTTTTTTCGCCGCTTTGTGCCTTTTTTACACCTGCTCAAGCTAAAAAAGTTTAAATTTTTTATAGAGAACTATCTATTGCAAATCTTAGTATAGATCAGCGAACAGGCTATCGTCGTGCTGGACCTCGGCGAGTTCAGTCGAGTCGCGACGGTTAAACATTGACTCGACTACCTAATTTTTGTTAGAATAATCGAGGTTTGAATAATCAAATTTCTTTTGTTGGGTATTTCAAGCTACAAATGCTACTCTGCGAAGTAAGCTATGTAGCACGAGTATCCAACCGTTGACAGCAGTAAAGTGTCGGTGAGGAAAAATATAGAGGCCCTTCTGAATAATGAAAGCCCTTTGGATATTACTG
>CAZVUF010000176.1:0-6073 GCA_964629355.1 uncultured Pirellulales bacterium
TCTTGGCCTGCATCAGCTCCTGGTGATTTGTTATCAACGGGAACATTATCTTCACGTGCCCTAAAAGCGAGGCCCGCAAAATTGCGTGCAATTGTATCTTGAACAACATTAGATTCTGCAGACAAAATCTGATTGACCTCAGTCCCAGAAACGGATTAGGCTCAGGAGCAAAACGCTTGCTTTGAGTTTGCTTGTCCGCGCCGAGGTCGAAGGTTCTTATTACAACGGGTTGATTCTGCAAAACCTTGATGGTTTCAGCATAAGCTTCGTAATGCTGCTGTTCCGTAGGCTCGGTGGGGCTGCTAAGATATAAAAACTCCGTTCGGTACAAGCCTATGCCTTCACCCCCCTTTTGCAAAACCAACTCAGCCTCCTCCGGAAATTCAATGTTTCCCAAAACCGTGATTTTCGTGCCGTCTCGGGTTACAGCAGGCTTTTCCCTTATGGCATCGAGCTTATGCTCCAGCTCGAGAAACTCTTGCGAATATTTTTCATATTGCTGGGTTGTCTCATTATCCGGATTTACAATAACGATGCCGCGATTGCCGTCGATAATGACGGTATCTCCCCCGTGAACGATCTCCGTAAGGTCTTCCAGCGCCACTACAGCCGGTATGCCTAAGGAGCGAGCTACAATCGCGGTATGGCTGGTTCTTCCGCCCGCGTCGGTGGCGATTCCCTTGACGAATTGTTTGTTGAAGCCGGCTGTTTGTGTAGGGCTCAGCTCCCGGGCAATCACCGCTACCTCTTCGCTTAAGTTTTCTATCTCCTCACGTCTTTTGCCGAGGAGCTGCCTGAGCAGACGTCTTTCAATATCGTAAATGTCATCCGCCCGCTCGCTGATGTAGGTATCCTTCACGCTGGAAAAATGCGCGGCAATTTCCCGCAGGACCTTCGACACAGCATATTCAGCCGTCACTAACTCAGAATGAATCAGATCTGTAATTCTTTTTCGCAGGCTTCTATCGTGCAAAAAACGAAGATGCACCGCAAAAATATCTTTTATCTTGCTGCCTTTTGTCTGGTTCTGCTGGGCCTCAAGCTGCGTTAATTCCTCAACCGCATCTCTGAAGGCATTGCGAATACGCTGAGTCTCCCTTAGCCGTTGCGAAGGCTTAATCTCACGGCGGGGAATCCGATAATCCTCGGAATCAATTATCAGCGACTTGGCAATAGAAATACCAGGCGAGACTGCTATGCCTTTTTTTATCTCCATCGTAATGTTTTACTAAATCCTATTGTTTTGCTCAACCATCTGAGTCTGGATCAATGAAAGGCTTGCTTTCGACAAGCTCTTGCAAAGCATTAATCGCTTCCTGAGCATCAGGCCCCTCAGCCTTAATCTTTAATTTGGTGCCACGGGTCGCAGCAAGTATTACCATTTGCATTATACTTTTGCCGTCTACAACTTTTACGCCGTCGCTAACGCTGATGTCACAAATAAATTGATTTGCAACATCAACAAACTGCATGGCTGGGCGCATATGAAGACCGTGTACGTTTTTTATCTCAATCGCTGTTTCAAAAACAACTTTCTCCAATGAATTTTATCCTGCCCACATCCTCAAAGCCCGTTGCTTCAGAAGACCCTCTCAAATTTGTATTATTACAAAGCCGGATTCTCATCAACTTCTCTAAGAAGGTCTTCGATATCCTCTGCACTGCGTGATTGCCTTAGAAACTTGCGAAATTTCTCTTGCTGCAGGACTTTGAAAACAATTTCCATCGCCTGTAAATGTTTGTCCGGATTGTCAACAGGGCTGATCATGAGTATCACTGAATAAACAGGCTGCTTATCGAGTGACGAAAAATCAATACCGTTATTACTTTTTCCAATCGCAGCCACTACATTTTTAACGCTCGAGTGTTTCACATGAGGCAATGCAATGCCCTTGCCCATTCCTGTACTTGCCTCATTTTCTCTTTTAATAACTGCTTCAATAATCTCTTCTTTAGTTCCCTTTTTCAGCCGTCCTGCTTTCTCAATCGCCGAAACAAGCTCAGCTATCACACCATCTCGACCTTTAGACTGCAACTTAGCTATCGTTGCTTCAAAACAGATAAAATCAGCAAATTTCATTCTAATCGCCTAAAATAGTTCAAGTACACAAATTAAAGCACACAAGGTACTTTTTCTCCTATGCCAGTGTACCGCGCTCCGCACCGCCTAGGTGTTTGTTATCCCTTTCCCTGCTCTTTTTTCTCCTTAGCTGTCGTTCAAGTTTATGTATAGCTACATCGATACATTGATAAGCATCTACCGCTCTTCCGGTACCAATGAAAACATTGCTATGCTCGCCTCTGGCAATTATCTCAACGTTAATATTGCCACTCGGCTCGCCATCGATAATCACTTCTACCTGATTTATACCACTATAGTACCTGGGAAGCTTGGAGGTCTTTTCTTCTGCGTATTTTCGAATAGCTTCTGTTATGTCAATATGTTTACCTGTAATTGTAAAAAGCAAATCTTTTCTCCTTAACTATTTTACTGCAACACTATCTCTACTTTTGTTCGTTTTCTGAAACAACTTTCGGTAGCGCAACCGACATTTGCTGACTATTCGGCGCTATGACCCCTGCGCTGATTGTGAACCTGAAAGCCTCTTCAATCGTCATATCCAATGCTATAGTTTGTTCTTTCGGTACCACTATTACATAGCCCGTAACCGGTGTAGGCGAATTGGGTATAAGAACAGTAAGAAACTCTTTCTTCTCATTCTCCGCTACTTTTCTCAGTCCCGAGCCGGTCACGAAACCAATCGACCATATACCCTTCCGAGGATATTCGAGCGCAACAACTCTTGAGAATAACTTCGCCTGTTCTTCCGGTGTAAGCACAAAATCAGTAATTTGTTTGACATAAGGATAAACTCGCCTCAAGACAGGTGCGTTCATTATGAATTTTTCAATAATTCGCCATAGGGCCCTTCCAACCACACTGGCTAATAATGCTCCTACTAAGCAAACAATAGCAATCGCTATGAGAAAGCCTATTACGGAGCCGGCGGTTCCTTCTACGAAAATATCAGTCAGCTCTTCTCTGCTAATACCCCCTTCACCCTGTACAAGCACAATCAGCCGAACCAGAGCGCGATTCACGTGGATACTAATCTTAGCCTGGATGAACTGGTAAATCCAAACGCATATCCAAATCGTCAAGATTGTCGGCAGCAAAACTGCTAATCCACGCAAAAAATAGCTTTTGAAGCGCCTTGTAATACTCATATCTTTAGCCGCGGCAATTACGTTTTGCCGGCTTTTTTACCTTTGCAATATCGAAAATGTTTATTAAGCGATGCCCTATTAGAAACGCCATAAATTAATTTACAGATTAATTACAGTCAATAAAAAAGTCTCTCGGCAAATGTGCGCCAATCAGGTGTATTACAACTCCCGGCAGAGACCCAATCAACCAGAAAAACCGCTGGCACAAAGCCAATGCCAATGCTTGTCCGCTTGAGACGGAACATATTTGCACAAACATTATTTTCAGCCACCATTCCATTACGCCAGCGCCACCCACACTAATCGGTAATGTTGCCAACAGCCATGAAATGGGAAAGAAAATAAAATAGTACTTTATATGTGCAGTTATGCCGAGACTGGAACCAATCAGCACCATACCTATAATAAACAATCCCTGGCAGCAAAAAGTAAGCAGCAGCGCCCCAATAAGAACTAACTTTTTATCACAATATATCCGAATCATTTCAAGGACTTTCGCCAAAACTATCCTGGCTTTCTGATATATTAACTGTAAAAAGCGACGCAGCACCATCCGACCCCGAACGTTAGCTATAAAAATCGCGGTTAAAATTGCCAAAGTTATTCCAATCCCGATAAAAATCCATCTATATTCGATTGCACGCTGTATAAGGGTAATTCCGATGGATTGAGATTCATACTGCTCACTCCTGCCCCGCTCAGGAATAAACCAGTAGCAGAAAGAGGCCATAATAAGCATGCCGGCTAATCCGATCGCCCTATCAATAAACACGCTCAAAGCAGCTTCAACCTTTCTATCAGTGTGTTTTGTAACGTACCATGCCCGAAGCAAATCCCCCCCTACTGAACCGGGCAGGCAGTTATTATAAAACAAACCCAAAAAATGAAGCTTTACAGCCGACCAAAAACCTATCTCAATTGACTGGGTCCTCAGCAACAAGAACCATCTCGCCACGAAAATCAACTGGCTAACAATATAAATGCCCAGAGCGGTTGCAAAAACCCATAAATTCAATCCTAACAGGACTTCGCTCACCTGTTTTAAATTCTCACCTCTAAATGCCAGGTACAATGCCGCACCGGCGACAGTAAAACGCAATAAATATGAAATATACCTGCTTCTCTTACCTTTTGACTTGGGCATTAAAGATAGTTTCCATAGGTTATAACTTGTTTTGACAGATAATAATATGTAAAACTCTTATTGACAAGATGCCGATAATAAGAATTTAGGAGATATAATAGGTGGTTACAAAGCAAATTCGCGAAGAAAGTTTGGAATTTATTCCGAAATTCGACGATAACGGCCTGATAACTGCTATCGCGCAGGATTCGGAAACCGGACAAATCCTGATGGTAGCTTTTATGAATCGCGAGGCGCTTGAGTTGACAATAAAAACCGGTTATGCCACGTATTTCAGCAGGTCTCGAAAAAAATTATGGAAGAAAGGCCAGGATAGTGGCCATGTCCAAAAGGTAGAACAAATACTTGTCGATTGTGATCAGGACTGTCTTGTTCTGAAAGTGCTCGTTCCGCCGGGGCGGACCGGCCAGTGCCATGTAGGTTACCAATCTTGTTTTTATCGGGCTTTGAAGAAAGGTACCACAGAAAAGCTGGAATTTGTTGCAGAAAAGGTTTACGACCCAAAAGAGGTCTACAAAAAGCTAACTTAGATTCCGTTGTCGCGATTGTCTATTTGCTTTATGGAAAATCTGCTAATTGATTTTGGGACATAAAAAACGTGGTCTCGGATAATTTTTTTCTTGTTTTTCGCGTTACAATTTTGTATCATATAGGAACCTAACATATAGATGAGGAGCGGTTAAATTACTTTTCGTTTTTAGGTTTTTCCTTTTCACATGTGTAAGGTGTACAGAAGAATGTCTCTAAATTCAGAACTTTTTTCGTTTTGGGAGGATTTAGTTATGAGAAAATTTGAATTAAAGGTGTTTTTGTTCTGCGCTCTGGCCTTATTGCTCAGTAGTGCACAAGTTACGATGGGCGTTACCATCACAAACAACAACTGTGTGAACGCAACACCCGTCGGCAATGTAACGAACCTGGCGTTTGATACGAGCAACGCTACCTTTGATGGTCCCGGCCACTTCATGAACAGTCCGAATATCTGGTTCGTTTACACTGCAACATGTTCAGGTATCACTACCGTGAGTTTATGCGGCAGCAGCTATGATACCAAGCTCGCCGTTTATAATGGATCCAGTTGCAATCCGCCGGCTAGCGCTCTGCTCAGAGCCAACGATGACTACTGCGATTCGCAATCGCAGGTCAGCTTCGGCACGGCCGCGGGCAACCAATATCTAATTGAGGTCGGAGGATACAGGCAGGAGACCGGTCAGGGCGTGCTAACCATCACATGTGAGACGGCGGTCTGTCCACCGGCCAATGATAACTGCTCCAACGCTCAACCGGTCGGTGAGGTATGGCAACAGGCCTTCGACACCAGGTGTGCATCGTACGATGGTCCTCGTTTCTGCATTACCAGTCCTAATATCTGGTACCTCTACACAGCCTCGTGCACCGGTAAAGCTACAGTCAGCCTGTGCGGCAGTGAATTTGACACCATACTCGCTGCTTACGACTTTACTAGTTGCCCACCAACACAACGAGACTTGATCGACTGCAACGATGACTTTTGTGGTGCTGCATCGCAGCTAAGTTTCGATGTGGTCGCTGGCAGCCAGTACCTGATTGAGATTGGAGGATACAGCAACGCGGTCGGCAGAGGCAAGCTAACTATCACCTGCCAGGGACTACCTGGTCCTCAACCCCAGCCACAGGCCGACAATTGCGCCAATGCAAAGCCGGTCGGCGAGGTAACAAATC
>CAZVUF010000177.1:0-6051 GCA_964629355.1 uncultured Pirellulales bacterium
TATTTTTTTTTCTTTTCTTTAAGGTGCTAAAAACGACAGTTCATAAAGTGAGTCTAAAAAGCAAAAAGCTTTATCTAAAATCGTATACACAGATATACCTTCCTGACATATGTCACTATATATAATCCGATTTTTGCTAAAAAATTTTTAAAACGTAGTTTCTTGGCAAGAAATTGGTGTTTGATTGCACCCAATATTAGATAAGTTGGCTTTGATGGAGTCAAAATGGAGTCAAGGATTTATTAAAGAACTCTGTATCGACGCTCCATTCATTGGGTGGCACTTTCGAGCCATTGTTGGGCTATGATGGCAAGGTCTTCAATTCCAACCTCGGTATTCCAGTCAATGTCAGCACCGTCACACCATTCATCTGGGTAGCCGCATTCTTCATCCAGCCAGCGAGAGGCCATTTTGGCAAAATCTTGAAAATTGACAGTACCATCAACTAAAGTATCAGCCTGTAGAGTAGAGACTCTTCGTGTGCGATTGCCAACCTCATCATAACTATAAGTAATCTGCATACCATTGTCATAGACCACTTTCGTCAATCGATGTTTAACATCATATTTATAGGTTCCACCAAAAGTGAAAGAAGTTGTACAGGCAGTAAGAACAATCAATAAGTAAATATGTTTATAATTTAACATCGTTCAACCTCCTTGTTTGATCTCTTTATTTACTTTAGCAGGCTGCAAATCAACGGTAATTTTATCTTGATCAATATATTCCTTGGTAGTTACTTCACACCTAGGCCAGTCGTAACACCCTTCAGGAGCAGCACTCACAAGCTCACCAGCTCTGCGACCTAAAGTGGCAGCAATGGCTACTGGTTCGGTAATTAACAAAGGTATTTCTAAAATTGCGGTAGCGATTGTTATCGCAATGTCTTTTTCGCTAGGCATCTCATGCCAGAACCATAACTCGAGAATCCAATCAAATATTTCTCCGCTCGGATCTACACGAGTTGTCGGGTAATTTTGCACGTAAGTATACCCATTAAATGTTGCGGGATCCAATATGTTTCCCTTAACTGGATCTTTGCTCAAAAATCTTCCTGTATCAGTGTCATAAAATCTTGCCCTCATAAAGTAAAGGTCGTCTGTTTCAGCCATAACTCCAAATCCACCAACATAAGTGAATGGATTCGGTGTCGAGCCCTCCCTGCCTGCAGGAACACCGAACGGTGTATAAGCATAGCAGTCAGTAACAGTCTCATTCGTGTCTGTTAGAGCAACTATTGAACCTATGTGGTTGGTATGATAGAAACGCACAGAACCGTTTGTTCCGATTCTTCCTACTATCGTTGGACCATGGATGTAATAGGCAACAATCTCACCAGAGCCATCAGTTTCACACAAGACATGACTCATGTCCCGCCCGCGGTCGAGGACGTAGCGAGTTTCTACCCCGTTCTTTATTCTGGCTATCCTGTTGCCCAGCCCATCGTAGACATGTTCCACTGAGTTACTATCTGATTTTTGTGAAGTCAGCCGATTCTCAAAATCATAGGTGAAAGTTGTTATAGTACCATCCTTTTGTCGGGTAGTAAGATTGCCGTTATTATCGTATCCATACACTGCTGGTTCTGTACTTGAAATTAGACGGTTGTCGTTATCATAAGTATAATCGACTTTTAGTGGCAAATCGATCGATGGTTCTAATGTTCCCGTCTCGTTCATTTCAACAGGATTGCCTTGGGCGTCGCGAGTATAACTGTAAGTAATCAGGTTGACATCGTTTGAGTCTTTGTACAACAAACTTGATAGTCTGCCTGCTACGTCATAATTCATTATTTTCTTCACACCGTTGGGGTAAACAAGCTGGGTTATTCTACCAGTTTCATCAACTGTGTAATCCCAAGTCCGTCCTTCCCAATCAATGATCTTGTCCAATCTATTTGCCTTGTCGTAGGTGTAAGTAACAGTATGAGAAGGATTGGTTGAATCCGCCGGGTAGGTGGTACTCGTACGATTTCCTACAATATCATAACCATATTGCACCTGCTTGCCGAAACTATCCGTGCTGGATGTAATCCTGTCAAGTGGGTCATAGGTATAGGTGGTTGTACCGGTCGGGTCTGTCATGCCAGTCAGATTGCCATTCTTATCATAGATAAAGGCGACAGCTGTGCCATCAGGGTAATTGACATCAATTAACCTGTCGAGCTCATCGTAATTGTATTTGGTTTTCTTAGAATTCGCGTCAACCCTCGCAATTATACGGCCTATTAAGTCATATTCGTAGGTTATTGTATTACTGAGTGAGTCCGTTTCCGTGATTATCCGGTCCAATGTATCATATTCATAGGTCTGTGTTTTACCTAAAGCATTTGTCATAGAAGTCATGTTGCCCCTGGAATCATAGGTATAGCTGGTGTGATGACCAGATGGGTCGTTGACGTCAATCAAGCGGTCTAGTAGATCGTAGCTATACAAAGTGGTATTGCCGTTCTTGTCATTTACGGATATCAGGTTATCAACATCATCGTACCCGTACAGAATCTGGAATCCAAGTGAGTCAACTTCTCGTGTCAAGATGTTATTCTCACTATAGTGATACTCCCAGGTCTTGCCCTGCCTGTCGGTCATAGTAGTCTTATTACCATTTTCGTCATACGTGTAACTTATAGTTTCGCCGTTGGGATCAGTTACACTCAACAGGTTATCGTTCTCATCGTAGCTGTAAGTCGTGGTGTTGCCTCTAGCATCCGTCCTCACAAGCAATCTTCCTATGGCGTCATAGGTGTAATTCGTTATATTGCCCAGCGCATCATTAACATCGGTCAAATTATCATTGGCGTCGTAGGTATATTTTGTGATATTACCTCTTTTATCGGTTTCAGTTGCCAATAGGCCCTTCGCTGTATAAGTTCGCAGAGATTCGTTACCGTTAGGGTCTACGGTACGGATAAGATTACCGTTAGGATCATACTGATATGCCCAGGCTCTCTCAAGAGCCGAGCCTGTCGCTTCAGCTTTTGCACGTGGATTGTTTGTATTGGGGTCATAGGTTACAGTAGTTATCGCTGCTGTAGACGGGTCGCCCGGATCGGTCTGGGGAGCTGTCATTGTCAGTACATTACCCCTCTCATCATAGCTGAAATAATGAATATTGCCTTTTTGGTCGGTGATGCTGGTGCAATTGCTCTTATTATCATAGGTGTAGGAAATCGTATAACCACAGGGGTCAGTAATGGAAATAATTCGTAAGTAAGGATCATAAATATGAACAGTCTGCCTGCCGAGCGGGTCAGTTATGGTGGTTTGATTCTCGCACGGGTCATCGTATGAGAGGCTGCTTATATTGCCTCGCCCATCTATTTGTTGAATAACCCTGTCATTGGAGTCGAAAATATTATTGACATCAACTATACCTCGATTGTTTGTTATCGTCTTTAGAATTTCATGATTTACGTCGTAGGTATAATAGGTGGTGTTACCTCTCGGGTCGGTAACACTGGTTAGCTTGCCACCGGTATAACCGTAGCTGTTCTGTCTATTATTTGGGTCGGTCACTGACTGGATAAGACCATTTGAGTCGCAGACAATATCAATAATCCTACCAGCGGTATCAATTATCTGGTCAAGGCCATTTTCATCATAGGCTAGGGTAATTGTGTTGCCGTTTTTGTCGATGATTGAATTAAGTTTGCCGTTTGTGTCAAACTGATACTGGGTTAAGTCCTTTTGGGTAACCGTCCATGTATTATCAGGATTTTTCTTTAATTTATCGTAAACAGCTCCAATGGCAGGATGATAGGAATTGGCATCGTTAAAATCAGGCAGGTAGTAATGGCCCTGGCCATCACCCCATTTGAGGAGCATCATCTCGGAGCATGGGTCCGGGGCGACAAATACATTATAACTGTGTGTCCAGCCAGGACCAAATGGGCCACAATAGGAATCTTGAGTATTATAGACACGTCCAAATTCAAAATTAATACCCGGTCCGGAAATAGCAACATCCGTCTCACTCAGGTAAAAGTTTCCGGTTCCCGTGTTTACCGGGTCACTTGATGTCGCACCTGTCCGGTCAACTCCAAATTTTTTCGCCTGCTGAACAGTGCCAGGAAGAATCCTGTTGCCACTAATACCACCCTGTTGACCGATACCTTCAGACAAAAAGACAACAATGTTGTCATAGATGGCGGGAAACCACTGAATCTGATAAGTTGATATCGGAAATTCCTGGCCTGTTGTGATATCCTTGGCACAAATAAAGGGGTATTCGCCGTTTCTGAAATCCTCCCATAACACAATATCGCCATAGATTGCCGGGTTCCACCAACCAGCAGTACCAACACAGATCGGAAACTCTTCACCGGTCGATAGATTCTTACCGTAGATACTCTGCCCTTCATTTCGTTCATCACACCAAGTGACAATATCACCGTGAATAGCAGGAAAATGTTGCTCAGCGGGATTATTGCAGACGACAAATTCTACTGGATTAAGTGGATCGCTGATATCCGCACCATAAATATCGCCGTTACCGTTTCGGTAATCTGGCCAGACGACGATATCATCATGGATATCTGGAAACCCAAAACCCACAGACGCGGTGGAGATTGTAAATTGCTGCTCAGAGGATATGTTTTTACCACAAAGGTTGTTATTTGAGTCCAACCACACAACGATATTACCATATATTGCAGGTGCACTTTGGTCGCCGGATTCCGTACAAATGGGAAACGTCTCACCAGTATTAAGGTTTTTGCCGTAGATGTCGGATTCAAAGAGAGAGTATTGCTCCCACACTACAATATTTCCATATATATCGGGATGGATTTGCTGTGAGGGATAGGGATCGGTACATATAGCAAGTTCCTCACCAGTTGAAAGATTCTTACCATAAATATGGTATTCTTCTACTCCTTCCCTGTCATCATACCATACGACCACATTACCGTGTATGGCTGGGCAAAATGTAATCATTTCACCCGTACCTATGTAACTATAGGCGACAAATTCGTTCGCAGGGTCCGCATAGTATGCAGCGTAGAGCGGCTGGACACAGGGAGCCAAAGGCACTAAAAACGCCATTATCAAAACCAAAGCTTGTCCTATGTCCTTTTTCACTTAACATACTCCGAATACGTCACTGTGTTATGGACAAAATCCTGAAACAATAACATACTATATTCCGGCCAAAAGTTCAACCCAAAAATGTTTGCTTTTGCTGCTAGAAAACACATCGAAATGAGAATAAGTCGGATGATTGATTTCCTAACTTCCGTCACTCTGTAACTTCTAAGCCAAAAAACGCACGTAGAGGCCTTAAAAACGCATGCTGGACAAAATATAATTCCAACATTTTCCCACCAGTAATGTAAACTCCGAACCGGAGGTTAAACAATGAATATGAAAATCGACCGCATCGTCCACGAGCCCGTAAGGTTAAGAATTCTAATGTTGCTGTCCGGCATCGACTCCGCCGATTTCAATTTTCTACTATCAACCTTGCAACTGACAAAAGGAAATCTTTCAAAGCATATTGAAAAACTCGAAAACGCAGGATTTATAAAAGTAAAAAAGTCTTTCAAAGACAAAATCCCCAACACAAGTTACAAAATTACAAAAAAAGCAGAAGTGGCCCTAAACAATTACTGGAAACATATTGACTCTATCCGTCAGGACACCCGATTTTAGAGCCTGATTTGACCGCTAAAGCTATCCCGCAAAAATAGCTGAGCCTATCCTGAGTATTGTCGCCCCCTCCTCTATCGCAATCTCATAATCACTGCTCATCCCCATACTAAGCTCACGGAATTCCTTACCGACTATCCCCTCACCCCGCATCTCCATAAACAGCTCTCTTGCCCGCACAAAGCAGGCCCTGATGACATCCGTGTTTCTTGTCAGGGGCGCCATTGTCATCAGGCCGCAAAGCTTCACACCGCCAAGAGTTTCTATCTGCTCTGCAAGGTGTGTCGCTGCTCCAACCGGTACCCCGTACTTTTGAGGCTCCATCGACGTATTTACCTGTAAAAGAATCCTGGGGCACATATCAATCTTTGCCGCCGTACCGTTTATCTCCTCGGCCAGACGAAGA
>CAZVUF010000178.1:0-6050 GCA_964629355.1 uncultured Pirellulales bacterium
GTTCAGACCAGAAAACAGGAAATTATTGAAAAGAGAATTGCTGAAATTGAACGGCTCAATGCGCGACGCAAACTGAGTTTATCTGAAAAGGAGCTGTCCGGGATAATATACGAAAGATTATCCGATGAAAAATCCTTTGCACGTATTCGAAGCAAGGGAGATACGGCTTTATTCGGCGGAAAGACCACTGAACAGATAAAGCAAAAACTGAATATTCCCAAATCGAGGGCTTTGGCTGACTTTTTGCCGACGATTACGATCAAGGCAAAAGACTTCGCCAATGAAATAACCAATTTTAATATTAAACGGGACTATCTGAGAACAGAAGCGGGTATTACCAGGGAACATGTAAAAAACAATCAGGAAGTTCGGAAACTTCTTATCAGGCGAAATATCAAACCCGAGGCACTACCTCCGGCAGAAGATGCTAAAAAGCTGGAAAGAAAGCTTGCTTCCGAACAGAAGAAATTGATAGCCAGAGCAGAACCGCTGGATACAGCAGAGGATAAATCGCAAAATAATTAATGAGGCTTTAATTTGACACTAAACAACTACTACTAATTCATATACCACATGCCACTTCCTGCTGAGTGCAAGTTACAACACTACATCATGAGCTTTTATTTAAATTTTGCTTGAAAATTAAGCTATTTTCGGGTATAATATGTATCAAACTATGGATAGTTAGTAGTTCATTGTTAATAGGGGATAGGGTATTGGGGGTAGCAAATCTTAGTAAGCGGATAATACAAACAGAAGGCAGATGACTGAAGGCGGAACTCTGAAGTAAATCCTAAGCACTAAATCCTAAATTCTAAACAATATCAAATGTTCAAAAAACCTGAATTCTCAATGTATAACGTAAACCACAACGCAAAAATCAAGATTCAGCCGATAGGATGGATTATATGTTTTCAAGAGACTTGTTTGCGTATATTGCTCATTTTATGCAAACCCACATTATTCGACAGTTGTCGAAAGTATTCGACAAATTAACCTTTTTTTGCAAAACAAAGCCAATTTTCAAAAAAGTCAAATGGTTGTAAACTTAATTATGACAAGGGAATATGAGAAAAAAATGCACTGGACACTTGGTGAAAACAAACCCAATCAAAGCCAATTTCAGGCTCCGACACCCAAAGCAGAGGGCGGGCCAAGTCCTCAGTTTTCAGCCTGCATGCTTTTTCCACGTGCCGTCCTGTACAGCCAGTATGCCACGCCGAGCAGCAGCACCGTTCCCAGTGTTGCACCAACAGGGATAGTGAATGGCAATGTTAAGCCAAGTAATTTGAGTAAATTAGCGAAAGCATTATCTATATTGAAGAAGGGAAGTGAAATATCAATTTGCTTCAGCAGTATAATCGGTATCGCCAGAAGGATTCCCATAAGTGCTTCGCCGGTAATAAGGCCGGAAGCGAACAATAGACCATTGCGGCCTGATTCCTCGACATACTCGGAGGGTGTATTTTCGTGTTTGTGAAATTTGCCAACAACATGATGTATAATTCCGCCTGCAAAAATCGGCACCGCCAGCTCCAGCGGAAGATATATGCCGATGGCTACCGCCAGAACGGGGGTGCGGAAAGAGCTGCCGATGCTTGCGAGATGCAAATCCAGTATGATCAAACCGACAGCTATACCCATCCCGATAAAGACGTAAAGCCAGGGCAAATTACCGCTAAAGACGCCTTTGGAGACCGAGGCCATCAGGTTTGCCTGCACTGCAATAAGTGCATCGGGACCGGCTCCACCAGGTTGACCTTTGAAACCATAAGCTTTGTACAACAGCATAAGAACAGGTGCTATTACAAGCGCACCAGCTACGGTGCCGACCATCTGCATTACCTGCTGCTTCCACGGCGTGGCCTGGACGATATAGCCTGTTTTTAAGTCCTGCATATTGTCACCGGCTATAGCAGCGGCGCAGCAAACGACACTGCCGACTATGATAGCCGCAGCGGGGCCATTTTCGGCGTCCTTGCCCATTAACAATAGTAAGAGCAGCGAGGAGACCACGACCGTTGCAATAGTGACTCCGGAGATGGGATTGTTGGAAGAGCCGACAAGCCCAGCCATGTATCCGGCTACAGCAGAGAACACAAAGCCGGCAATTAGCATAATCAAGGCCATAGGAAGTGTCACTGAGATATCCTTGACAAATGTCTGATAGACCAGAAATAGAGGGACAATCGAAGCGATTATCAATATGAGTATCCATTTCATGTGCATGTCTCTCTCGGTTCGCTCCAGCACAGCATGGCCGGCGTCGACAGCTTTGTATGCTTTTAGTCCGCTGATGACACCGCTTATTAATGATTTTCTCATCTGCAGGATTGTCCAAAGGCCTCCGATGAGCATCGCACCGACGCCGAGGTATCGTGTTTTAGCAGACCACAACTGGCCTGCAAACTCCACAGCGGAAATCGCCTGACCCGCCAATTCGTGTCCCTCGGGCTGGACCGGCCAGTCGGTAAAGGCGGCACAGATGGGAATGGCGATAAACCAATTACAGGCACCGCCCAGGAAAATCAGGATGGCAATATTAAGCCCTACAATATATCCGACCGAAAGAAGAGCGGGACTAAGATTCGAGCCGAAATATGCAATTGAGCCGCCTATGCGTCTTGCGCCTTCCATGACTTCGGGCCAAAATCCGATGCCTTTTGCACCAACTTTGAACAAAGCCCCTGCGACCGATGCCAGGGCAATGTGGATTATACCGGCACCGCCGCTCTGGCCAGTTTTTAGAACCTCTGCGGTAGCTATGCCTTCGGGGAACTTTAACTTACTTTCGACGATAAGAGAGCGTCTAAGAGGAATGGTAAAGAGAACGCCGAGCAAGCCGCCGAACAAGGCGATAATGGTGACCCAGAAAAAATTGAATTCCTTCCAGAAGCCCATAATCACCAGGGCAGGCAGTGTAAATATCACGCCGGCAGCGAGTGACTCTCCCGCTGAGGCAGCAGTCTGTACGATGTTGTTTTCGAGGATATTGCTGTGTCTAAACAGCCTTAGCACGCCCATCGAGACGACCGCAGCGGGTATCGAAGCCGACACTGTCATGCCGGCGAATAGGCCGAGGTATGCATTCGCCGCAGCCAATATCATCGAAAGGACCACACCTAAAATGAACGCCTTAATTGTAATTTCAGGTAATGATTTTTCCTGTAAATCCATTGCCAACCCGCGACTGGTTAAATGATAATTGGTAATTATTTAACAAATTGCTGCACGAAGTATTTCGGCGTTAACGGTTCACCCGTTGCACGCTGAATCATATCGTTCCAATAATACGACGCAGCAGGTTCGAAAACTTTTTTGTTTAGAAAATCTCCCACTTTTCTCTGGCCGACGTAACTTACATTCTCATCCGACTCAAGCCGTAGAACACTGTGAACCAAATAGTGATGCAACTGAGAGGCAAGTAGCTCACCGAGCACATAATTGTGATAATAACATGGAGCAATGGTGAAATGAATCTTGGCAGCCCAGTCCGGCTTATCACGGCCAGCAGGACTTTTTACAAGCTGATATTTCTCTACTATGTCCCACCACAGCAAATTCAAATCCTGGTCCGGATTTGCATAAAGCTGCTTTTCAAAATCATACATAACCATAGCCCAGCGGACGAAAATCAACTGCTTAAGCTGAGCATACTTGTCACTTACTTTCTCGATTTCTTCCCGCTGCACATCTGTCAGCTCCAGCATTTGCTGCATCCAGACGGGATTACGGCTGAGGCGACCGAAGAACATCGCGATGGCCTCCGTCGTAAAAGTGTGAGCCGGCTCTCTAAGTATATACGGCACATCCCGGCCATGGTGTTTATCGTAAAGTGCGTGGCCCAGCTCGTGCAGAATCGTCTCCATCCAGGTTTCGTTATTCTTGAGATTGCAAAGGATGCGGACATCACCATGCCTATCTATATCCGTGCTGAAAGCATGTGGATTTTTGCCTTCATGTTCGTACAGGTCGCTGTTGGCAAGAATCGATTCTACAGGCAATCCGATACCATTATAAAATTGTACCGCCAGCTCTTTGACATCTTTATCTTCATAATAGGTATCCAGGTCCAGCTCATAAACAAGAGGCGTTTCCTGGAAGAACGGGTCGTGATAATGCCATGGCATCAGCTTGGCAACGGTAATGCCGTACTTTGACGCCAGGATATTGTCCAGGTCGGCCTTTAATTTTGCATAAGGCTCATTGGTCAATTCATAAAGCTCGTTGAATATTTTATCCAAATCTTTTACATTTTGCTCTGCTGTTGTCAGGGAAAGGGTATGAAAATTATCGAAGCCCAGCTTTTTCGCCGCCTGATTTCGCAGCTTAACCAGCCGAATCAGGTCGTCTGCAACAACAGGTCCGACTTGCTTGCTCGCCAGCCAAGCCTGTTTTCTCTTATCTGAATCAACCTCAGTTTTCAGAATTTCCTTTATCTGATTATCGGTTATCTTTTCTCCTTTGATTGTGCCGCGAAAGGTACTGAATTTTTTCTCAATCTCCGTGTTTAATTCAACGATCTGTTTTAGCAAGTCCGGTTCTATCTGGTTTTCTAAATAACTGTTGTACAATACATTTAGCTGTCGGGTTAGCTTGGGGGATTTTACCTGCCCGGATTCCTTCGTTTCTTTAAGGAAGGCAAAATCGCATGGGTCGCTATACACTCGGCGAAGCTCCAGCATCAGTTTGCTGACCTTGTCATAGTCCTCGGATTTGCCACTGTTTGCCGCGTTCCAGTAAGCAAGATTTGCCTCTTTCTCCATAGGCTTGATTTTTTCCACATGTGCTGAAATAAATTCCTGCATATGTCCTTCCTTTGCGTTAGGTGCACAACCAAGAACAATAATGTTTATTGACAGCATCATAATCACTGTTGATAGAATTTTCATAACTTTGCACTCCTTTCAAATGTTAAATCTTTTGGCTTTGTGCAAAATAGAGTTTCAAAAGACATTATCAAAATTATTTTATCCTGTCCGACCGATCCGGATAGGCAGGCTTTTTGGGTTTTGTGGGAGGCTCTTTTTCGAGCATCTCGATAATTACTTCGATTGCTTTTTCAAACTGCGGGTCTCGTCCGGCAACCATCTCATGCGGAGCATTTTCGATTTCATAATCGGGATCTACACCATATCCTTCGACTTCCCAATTGCCTTCTGTGTTCCAGAAACCAAATGTTGGTGCTGAGACGAAGCCGCCATCGATGGGCTGTGGGTTGCCGCTCATTCCTATCAATCCGCCCCAGGTTCTCGTGCCGATTAACGGCCCAAGCCCTGCCTTACGGAAATAATAGGGCAAAGCGTCACCTCCTGAGCCTGACCAACCGTTTATAAGCATCACCTTAGGGCCGATGTGCGCTACAAATGGTGAACGCCAATCGCGATGGTCCCGGCGTGCCCAATAATTGTAAATTGGACGATTAAGCAACTCAACGAAACGGTCTGGAATTTGGCCGCCGCTATTAAATCGTTCGTCGATTATTAAAGCATCTTTTGTCCATTGAGGTGTGAATTGGCGCACCAGTTCGTTCTGGCCATTTATGCCGGTATCGGGGACATAGACATATCCGACCCTGTTATTGGTTGCTTCCTGCACCTTGAGTCTGTTATTTTCAATCCACGCAAGATTACGCAGGCGAAATTCACTGGACATCGGTTTCACAGTTACGTCACAGGCATCGTTCATATCGGGCGTTGAATTAATTGTTAACGTTACAACTTCATCGGCAAGACCCTGAAAAGCTGCCCACGGGTCTTTCGATGTATCCGGTTCTTGTCCATTAACCGCTAATAGATAGTCTCCTTCATTTACATCTATACCCGGCTGTCGCAGTGGCGAACGCACTTCCGCGTCCCAGGCCGCACCTTCATAGATTTTACTGATTCGATAAGCGTTGTTCTCGGTGTCCAGCTCAAAGTCACAACCCAGAAGCCCTACAGAAATCTGTTCCGGACGTTCAATGTCACCGCCACCGACATAAGTGTGTGAGGCATTCAATTCGGCTATCATCTCACCGATAACATAATTCAGGTCCTCGCGATTTACTA